>CAUFXK010000001.1 GCA_959596495.1 uncultured Collinsella sp.
CCGCCCCGGGGTGCACCTTGAACCTCTTCCTGCCGTATGCGCCGGCCAGGCCGCTCTCCCTCATGATGCGGCAGACGCGGCGCCGGCTGACGGTAACGCCCGACCTCCCGGGCGACGCCTTGATCTTGCGCGATCCGTTCCGGCCCTTGCTGGCGGCGTGCGCCGCCGCGGCCGCCGTCGCCCCCGACATTAAGGTCCTCAAGGGCCGCGTCGTCTCCGGCGACCAGTTCGTCTCGCCCGCGGAACAGAAGGAGCGAATCCTCGCGACCTTCGGCGACCTGTGCTGCGAGATGGAGGGCTGCACCATCGCGCCGGGCCCTTTCCAAAGCGAAGTGTCGAGCCGAAGTGTTGAGCGTCGGCCCTGAATGTTCAATGGCTGTTGTTTTCTGCCCCTCAAGTGGTGGACTTTTCCTCGGAGCTGTTGATTCCCCCACGCGCCCCCTTCCGTTCTCTGTTCTCCCCTTATACTCCTTGTACGAGGAGGTAAGAAGTCATGGACAAGACCACACAGGACAGCTTGGCAAAGAAACCCGTCGACATGAGGGACAGGATTCTCGAGCATCTCGAGGCCCTCACCTCTGCCGTCTCGCTCGACGACCTTGCCCGTCTGTCCACCTCCGACATCGCCGAGACGCTCATCATCTCCAGGAGCCTGGCGAGCCAGTACCTCAACGACCTTGTTCGCGCCGGTCTTGTGGTTAAGGTGGCGGGCAGGCCTGTCCGTTATTTTCATCGCCGCGCGTTCCAGAAGCGTTTTCAGGTAAAGCTCTCTGCAAGCGAGTACGCCTCGCTCGCCGACCTCATCCAGGCGACGGGAATCGCCGATCACCGCGACTTCGCGCGTGCCGTGGGCTTCGACATGAGCCTCAGCTCCGTTGTCGAGCAGTGCAAGGCTGCGGTTCAGTACCCTCCGTTTGGCCTGCCCATCCTCTTGAGCGGCGGCGTGGGTGTCGGTAAGTCTTTCCTTTCTCGCCTTGTGTACGAGTACGGCAAGAACCAGGGCTTGCTGTCCCGCGACTCCTCCTATGTGCGCATCGACTGCGCCGGGGTCCCGGACGCCGCCTCGTTCAACGGGCTTCTTGACGAGTCGATCGCGAAAGCGCGCGGGGGTGTGGTCTTTGTCAACGGCATCGAGGCACTCTCTCCCTCTGCGATGGAGCACTGCCTTGCGACGGCCCTCGGGCTCGATGCCTCCCAGGATGCGCCGCGCGCTCGCCTCGTTCTTTCGACGACGCTTTCCGCCGATGACCTGAAGGTTTCCTCGGCCTACAGCAAAATGCCCATCTGTGCCCGCGTCCCCTCACTCAAGGAGCGGACCCCCGAGGAGCGCGAGGATCTCATCTTGAGCTTCCTGCGCAGCGAGGGGTGCCGAATCGGTTCTGATGTGAAGATCAGCCGCGGCGCATACCGTAGCCTCGTGAACGCGGACTTTTCCGATAACATCGCCGGCTTGCGCGCCTGCGTGACGAACTGCTGTGCCAAAGCGTTCCTCAATCGCGAGGGCGACTACGTCGTCGTTCGCCCGTATCTTCTTCCCAGCGGGCTCCTCTCCTCCGCGCAGATCGATCAACAGCCCGACGATGGCGTTCTGATCGACGCGTCTCTGGATGCCGCCGAGAGCACAGGGCCGGTCGAGCAGGCGCTCGATGCCCTGTGCTCCCTCGATGAGCGATTCTGCGCCGGGGAGCTCTCTGTCTCCGAGCTTGTCTCGCAAGCTGTCTCCGCTGTGCGCGGCGTTGAGGATCACTTGATCTTCGACCACGGCGTCGCCTCCTCGAGGTCGCGCGCCTTCGAGCGCGTCGTGGGCGCGGTCCTTGCCGACGCAGGCTCTTCTTATGGCATCGAGCTTTCGAGGAAGGTCGCTTTTCTACTGGCCCAGGAGATTTGCCTGCAGTTGTGGCCGGGTATCGGCCTGGCTAAGCGAAAGTCTGCCTGTGCGGAGCAAATCTCCCATCTCCTCGGTGCCGTGACCTCCGAATTGCCGTTTGCCTCGAGTGTCTCCGATCAGGTCGCCGCAGACGTGGAAGGGGCGCTGGGAATCTCGCTCGATCACTTCACGAAGACGCTTCTGACGCTGTGCGTCGCATCGGAGTCTCGCGATGCGAAGGCCCTTCGGACGCTCTGCGTCATCTTGTCCCACGGCTACTCAACGGCGACGAGCATCGCCGACGCGGCGAACCGTATGCTCGGCATGCATGTGTACGAGGCTGTCGACATGCCCTACGACCAGCAGCTGAAGGACATCGTCGGTCCGCTCCAGCGCCTCGTCGACCGCCATTCCTACTGTACCGGGGTCGTGTTCCTCGTCGACATGGGCTCCTTGGAGGAGGCCTATAAGGCCCTCGAGAACGTTACCGACTCCACTATCGGCGTGGTGAACAACGTCTCTACCGGTCTTGCGCTCGAGATCGGGGTCGGGCTGCTCGGCGGCAAGTCCATCGCCGAGGTTCTTGGCGATGCGACCGCCGCGTGCGTGACGCACTGCAAGGTGATCGAGCGCGTCAACCGTGAGGACGCCATCGTCTTCTGCTCCGAGTCCGGGGTCGACGCCGCGGAGAGGATACGCCAGCTCGTCTCGCAGAGCCTCCCGCGCACCATAGGCGCGCGCCTGCTCACGAGGCCCTTCAAGCAGCTCGTCGCGAACGGGTCGAACGACGCCGTTTTCTCCGAGCACCGCGTCTGCGCCGTCATCGGCACGGGAGACCCCGGGGTCGCCTCCGTCCCCTTCGTCGCCCTCGAGGACATCATGTCGACGGCGTCCGCCTCTAAGGTTGATGCCGTGTTCGGCAGGTGGCTTGACGCTTCCGAGCTCTCTTCTTTCCACGAGAAGCTGCTCTCGAACATGACGCTGCAGAACGTCATCCGCTCCATCACCATCCTCGACCCGGAGCGGCTATTCCATGAGATCGAGAGCGCCGTGCACGAGCTTCAGCGCAGGACAGGCGAGAAGATCGGCAGCAACGCCATCATTGGGCTCTACGTTCACCTCTGCTGTCTCGTCGAGCGCCTTGTTACCAGAAACCCCATTGAGACCTACGTTGGCCAGGACCGCTTCGAGGAGGAACGCGCCGATTTCATCGAGTCCTTCAGGCAGAGCTTCTCGAGCATCTCGACGCGCTATCGCGTAGAGGTTCCCGTAAGCGAGATCGCATATGTCTTCGACTACATAAGCGTGAGCGCCGCCCCGGCGCGAGAAGAGCGCCTCGGCTCCTCGGACCTCCTGCTCGACGAGTGACCTTCCCCGCGCCGCCGCAAGCTGACCGCGCGTCCTCAATAATCCGATAACCCCTTGCCCGGCGCGAATCCGGATAGTGCCGAGGCAGTACCGAACGCAAAACTTCATTTGATAGGAGCAAACATGAGTGTTGTTATGGCACGAATCGACAATCGCCTGCTTCACGGCATCATCGTGACGCAGTGGGCCCCGGTGTCGGGCGCGACCCGAG
Source organism: uncultured Collinsella sp. (assembly GCA_959596495.1). Taxonomy (GTDB): domain Bacteria; phylum Actinomycetota; class Coriobacteriia; order Coriobacteriales; family Coriobacteriaceae; genus Collinsella. The sequence goes on from CAUFXK010000001.1 coordinate 3,447, forward strand.
TCATGGTCATCGACGACAAGGTCGCCGGCGACGAGGTCCTGAAGTCCACCATGAGGATGGCGCGCCCCGCGGGCATGGCCGTTTCGATCATCTCCGAGCAGACCGCGCTCAAGAACTTCGCCGCGGGCAAGTACGACCGCGAGAAGGTCTTCGTCATCGCCAAGGAGCCCGAGACGATGCTTCGCCTGGTCGAGTCGGGCGTCGAGCTCCCGTCGCTGGTCGTCGGCGGCTCGCTCGTCAAGGAGGACGGCATCCAGCTCACCCAGCGCGCCTACGCCTCCGCCGAGAACGTCCAGAGCTACAAGGCGCTCATCGCCCGTGGCGTCAAGGTGACGGCCCAGTTCGTGCCCGCCGACAAGCCCGTCTCCGTCGCAGACCTCATCTAAGGGGGAAATATGGTCAACTTCACTATCCTGCAGGTCGTCCTTTTGACCCTGCTGGCCTTCATCAAGCACGTGGACTACTACGGCATCCCGATGATCTTCGTCAATTACGCCGTTTTCTGGGGCCTCATCACCGGAGTCGTCATGGGCGACTGGAAGACCGGCCTTGTCATCGGCGGCACCATTCAGCTCATGCAGCTCGGCGTCGCGGGCTTCGGCGGCTCCTCCATTCCCGACTACGGCACGATGGCCATCATCGCCACAGCCTACGGCGTGACCCTGGGCGCGGACACGGGCCTCGCCATCGGCCTGCCGGTCGGCATGCTCGGCATCCAGCTCGACGTCATCGTCAAGATCCTCAACGGCTTCGTCGTCGAGAAGTCCCAGAAGTTCTGCGACGAGGGCAAGTTCAAGCAGATGAACGCCATCCTGTGGGTCTGCCCCGTGCTCTTCGGCCTGTGCGCCGCCCTGCCCGTCTTTGTCTCCGTGACCCTCGGCCAGCCCGCCGTCAACTGGCTCCTCGAGGTTATGCCCCAGTGGTTCCTTTCCGGCCTCACCCTCGCCGGCAAGATGCTCCCGGCCGTCGGAATCGCGATGCTGCTGCGTTACATGCCCACCGGCAAGTACTTCCAGTACCTGCTCGCCGGCTTCTTCCTCTCGGCCTTCCTGAACGTGCCCATCATCGGCGCCGCCATCGTCGGCTTTGCCCTCGCGATCGCGTTCTACCAGCGCGCCGAGAGGGACACCGAGCTCGCCGCCCACGCTTCCGCAGACGCCTTCATCGGAGAGGATGAGTAACCATGGAAAACGAGAACATCACCGCCGTCGCCAAGGGCAAGCCCTCCGGCTACAAGGTCACCAAGAAGGACCTGCGCAACGCGAACTGGCGCTGGCTCATGAGCGTGTGCACCTTCAACTACCAGACCCAGCAGGGCGCCTCAGTCGCCTACGCCCTCTCGCCGGTCCTGAGGAAGATCTACACGAACGACGAGGACTATAAGCAAGCGCTCAACAACCACTTCCGCTACTACAACACCCAGCCTTGGCTCGCCGCCATCATCCTTGGCGCCTGCGTGGCCATGGAGGAGCGCGACGGCCTAGCGGCGGCGGACGCCGTCCAAGACCTGAAGATCGGCACCATGGGACCGCTCGCCGGCGTCGGCGACTCCCTGCTCATGACCATGATCCCGACCATCATGGGCTCCATCGCCGCCTACATGGCCATCGAGGGCAACCCCGTGGGAGCCGGCATCTGGTTCGCGCTCATCCTGGCCATCTTCTGGGTCCGCATGCACGCCCTCGAGTTCGGCTACAAGCAGGGCGTGAAGCTCGTCACCGACTTCAGCGAGAAGCTTCCCAACCTCACTGCCGCCGCCTCCGTGCTCGGCCTCACCGTGGTCGGCCGCCTCATCGCCTCGGTCATCGGCGTCACCTGCCCGATTAGCTTCAGCTTCGGCGACGTCGCGATGGAGATCCAGCCGCTGCTCGACAAGATCCTGCCTGCCATGATCCCCGCCGCCATCACGGGAAGCGCGTATTACCTTCTTACCAAGAAGAACGCGAGCATGACGGCCCTCATCCTCGTGGTGATTGTCCTCGCGATGGTCGCCTCCGCCGCCGGCATCCTCGCTTAGCTTCGACCCAAGAGATTGGTGAATCAATGAGAAAGATAGTTGTGGCGAGCCATTCCCTTCTCGCCCAGGGCTTCAAGGACACCCTCGAGTTCCTTACGGGTAAGGGCGACGCCGTCAACGCCGTGTGCGCCTACGTGAACGACAACGGCGAGGGGCTCGACGCGGCGGTCGAGGCGGCTCTTTCGGGCACTGACGAGGTCGTCGTCCTTACCGACGCGTTCGGCGGCAGCGTGAACCAGCGCTTCTCCCGCTTCGCCTCCGACCGGATCCACGTGATCGCGGGTGTCAACCTCCCGCTCGCCATGACGGTCGCGCTCGCGCGCCCCGACGAGAAGCTCGACTTCGATGCCCTCGTCAACGAGGCGCGCCAGCAGATCATCTACGTGAACGGTGTCAGTTCTGCCGAGTGCGACGACGACGAATAGAGGAGGTCGACGATGAGAGAGTTCCTTAAGGACGTGTGGATGCACGGCGGTGAGGAAAGCCGCGCCATCACCCCCGAGAACATCACGGGCGAGAAGGGCCGCGCCGCCATGTCGGCCAGCCACCTCGGCGTCGGCCGCAAGGGCTCGTGCTGCGTGCCCCTTGAGTCCGGCGAGACCATCACGCTCGCGGACATCGAGGGCCCCGGCATCATCCGCCACATCTGGATGACCGTCCCCGACAAGACCGCCGCCGGCAGCTTCGTCATGCGTGACCTCGTGCTGCGCTTCTACTGGGACGACGAGGAGACCCCCTCGGTCGAGTGCCCTGTCGGCGACTTCTTCTGCAACGGCTTCGGTGAGCGCGCCATCGTCAACTCGATGCCCATCTGCGTGAACCCGACGGGCGGCATGAACTGCTACTTCGAGATGCCCTTCAGGAAGCACGCCAAGGTCACGCTTACGAGCGAGCACCCCGGGTTCATTAAGTACATCTTCTACACGTTCAACTACGCGCTCACCGACGTGCCGGACGACGCCATGTACTTCCACGCCCGCTTTAACCGCGAGCGCAGCACCCGCAGGGGCGTCGACTACACCGTGCTCGACGGCGTGCGCGGCAAGGGCTACTACGTCGGCACCTACATGGCCCTGTGCGCCCTGGAGCGCTATTGGTGGGGCGAGGGCGAGATGAAGTTCTTCCTCGACGGCGACGAGGAGTTCCCCACGGTCACCTCGACGGGAGCCGAGGACTACTTCGGCGGTGCCTGGGCCTTCCTCGACAGGCCGCCCCACGCGCTGCCCGAGGCGCAGTGCTTCAACACGCTGTTCGCCGGCTACCCGTACCGCTCGACGCGCGACGCCACGCGCGACCGCTTCAGCGCGGGCAAGCCGAACCCGAATCCGATGCTCGCGACTAACGACGACGCGCTGCCCAGGCACGGCCTCTACAGGTGGCACCTTCCCGACCCGATCTCGTTCAAGGAGGACCTGCGCGTGACGTTCCAGGACCTCGGCAACGACGACATCAAGCTCTACGAGCGCGAGGACGACATCTCCACCGTCGCCTACTGGTACCAAAGCGAGCCGCACGCCGTGCTCGCCCCGTTTGCCGCGAGGCAGGACCGCGTGCCCAGGTAGGGTCGCCTCGAAACAAGCCAACGTTATGGGCGCCCGTGGTTGACCATGACTGCGGGCGTCCCTTTGTAAGGAGGATCACATGAGCGAAAAGCAAATGAGGCTCGGCGCCCTCGAAGCCGGCGGGACCAAGATGGTCTGTGCCGTGGTGTCCGGCGACGGCGAGGTCCTCGACCGTATGGAGACCCCGACGCTTACGCCCGCCGAGACCGTCCCGCAGATGATCGAGTGGTTCACCGCCCGCGATGTGGACGCGTTGGGCATCGGCGCCTTCGGCCCGACCTGCGTCGACCCCAACGACGAGCGCTACGGCTCCATCCTCCAGACGCCCAAGCTCGCGTGGCGAGGCCATGGTCTTCGCGCCGCGTTCGCCGACGACCTCGGGATTCCGGTGGCCTACGACACGGACGTTAACGTTGCCTGCCTCGGCGAAGTGGTCTTCGGCTGCTGCAAGGGGCTCGAGGACGCCGTCTACGTGACCATCGGCACCGGCGTGGGCGCGGGCGTCATGTGCGCGGGCAGACTCCTTCACGGCATGCTGCACCCCGAGGCCGGTCACATGCTGGTAAGGACCCGTCCCACCGAGGAGGGACGCTGCGTCTGCCCGAGCCACGCGAGCTGTCTCGAGGGGCTCGCCTCCGGCCCCGCCATCGCCGCGCGCTGGGGAAAGCCCGCGGCCGAGCTCGCGGACAACGATGAGGTGTGGGCGCTCGAGGGGGATTATCTGGGGCAGATGTGCGCGAACCTCGTGCTCATGTACTCGCCTCGCCGCATCGTCCTCGGCGGCGGCGTGATGCACCAGGAGCAGCTCTACGGCATCGTCCGCAAGAAGACCCTCGAATATCTGGGTGGCTACATCCAGACCGCCGAGCTTAAGGACATGGAGAGCTACATCTGCGCCCCGGGCTGCGGCGGCGACCAAGGAATCCTCGGCGCGGCCGAGCTGGCAAGAAGGGCGCTCGCGTAACTTGCGCTCTCTCCGCCATACAACGCGTTAAGAAAAGACGAGCGCTTCTTGCCAATTGAGCGGCAAGAAGTGCTCGTCTTTTGCATTTGTTTTTGGGGCAGGACGCCACGCCTCCGCTAGAGTCCCTGGACCGCCACACCCACGAGGTTTGGACCGGTGTGGACAAGAAGCGCGGGGCTGATGTCGGAGCGGACGACCTCCACCGCGTTGGCCACGCGCTCGCACAGGGCCTGCTCCATACGGTCGTAGAGGTCGGCGTGGGCCGAGGTGCGGCTCGCGGCAAAGCGCACCTTGGGGTGCTTCTCGACGATGGCGGCGATAAGCTTGACCTCGGTGCGATGCGGTACTTGCACAGCCATTTCGTGTGCGCGAGGCTGTTGGCTTTCTGGGCCACAGCAATCACCTTCCCCCTAGTATGATGACCTGAACAATCCTCATGCTAGGGGGAAGGTTTTTGTCGCGTAGCGGAAATTGGCCTCCACCCGCTGAGCGGGTGGCTTTCTATGCCGCGCGTGCCGCGCGGCACGGACTAAAGTCCATGAATAAAAACGAGGAAGGCCACGTCCGGCCTCCCTCGCAAAGAGTCTCTGATTGCTCCCACTCATTGGGGACAGACTTACATGAGTGATTGCACTCATTGGGGACAGACTTAAATGAGTGCTCTTGAAATGCCGGCGCCTGGGGACGTTCTTTTTCTGTCTGCAGTTTGGGACGTTCCTTTTCTGTCGGCAGTTTGGGACGGTCCTTAGAGCTGCAGCGCGCCATGAGCGACGAGGCGAAGCGGATCATCCTGTCTTTCGAGTTCTAAGCAGAATTCCCCGTCTTTGAGTAATGATTAGTGCGCATTTGTGCGTATTTGTGTGCGTAGGATTGCGTGGCTATGCGTGTATAAGCACCGTCTGCGGCTGTATTATGACCATTTGGCGGTTATATACGCAAAAGTACGCACATACGCGCTAATTTGTGCGAATATAGAGACGGCAGAAATGTTAGACGCTCCATGACCCAGGAGGCACATGATGGCAGATTCTAAGCAGGCTCCGCTCGACGCCGCGGCAGCCGCCAAAGCAGCGTTTGCTTCGGTCCAGGACAAGCCGTTCCCCGATGATATCTTTACGGCTCCCGAGCTTCGTTGGGCTGTAATCGGGTGCGGCGTTATCGCCAACCAGATGGCCCAGTCTCTCGCTCTTGCCGGCCGCAAGCTCGCGGGCGTCGCCAACCGTACGTTGTCCAAGGCTCAGGCTTTTGCCGAGCTGTATGGCGTTGAGAAGGTCTATGACACGGTCGAGGACCTCTATGCCGATCCTGACATCGATGCTGTCTATATCACCACGCCGCATAACACGCACATCACTTATCTGCGTGCCGCGCTGGCCGCCGGCAAGCACGTGCTCTGCGAGAAGGCCATTACCCTCAACTCCGCCGAGCTCGACGAGGCTCGTGCCATAGCCGATGAGCACAACGTGGTCCTTATGGATGCCACCACGGTGCTCCACATGCCGCTGTATCAGGAGCTGCGCCGTCGCATGGATGCTGGCGACTTTGGCCGCATGAACCTCGCCCAGCTTAACTTTGGCAGCTATAAGGAGTACGGCGACCTGACCAACCGTTTCTACAATCGCAACCTTGCCGGCGGTGCCATGCTCGATATTGGTGTGTATGCCCTGTCCGTCATGCGCTTGTTTATGGCCAGCCAACCCGCCGAGGTCGTGTCTCTGGGCAATACCTGCGAGACTGGCGTTGACGTAGCGGGTGGCATTGTCTGCCGTAACGCCGAGCAGCAGCTGGGCGTCGTGAGCCTTACGCTCCACTCCAAGCAGCCCAAGCGCTCGGTCATCAGCTTCGATAAGTGCTATATCGAGGTCAACGAGTATCCACGCGCCGACCATGCGACCATCGTGTGGACTGCGGACGGTCACCGTGAGGAGGTCCACGCTGGCACCGAGGCCTACGCACTGTGCTACGAGATGGCAGACCTGGAGAAGGCCGTTGCTGGCGATGATTCGAAGCGCGAGCTTCTGGGCTATGCTTCTGATGTTATGGAGCTGATGACCAAGCTCCGCGCCGATTGGGGAGTCGTGTACCCCGAGGAGGAGTAAGCGATGCTTGCGGAAGATAGGCTCAACGCGATCGTGTCGATGGTGCAGCAGACCGGCTCGGTTACCGTGCCGGAGCTTGCCGAGGCCCTGGGCGTGACACCGTCCACCATTCGCCGTGACTTGCAAACGCTCGACCGCGCGCACCGTATCGCCAAGGTGCACGGAGGCGCGATGAGTCTTGAGCGCGCGCACGTGACGCGTGACCTGACGATCAGCGAGCGCAGTGATCTCCATAACGATGACAAGGAGCGCATCTGCGCCCGTGCCGCGGCCCTGGTGGAGCCCGATAGCTTTGTGTATATCGATTCGGGCTCCACGACCCTCAAGCTCATCGAGCATCTTCCGCATCTCGACGGCGTCACCTATGTGACTGATTCCGTGCTCCATGCTCAGCATCTCGCTTTGCGCGGCATGCGTACCGTGGTGCTGGGCGGCGAGCTCAAACCCGAGACCGAGGCGCTCGTTGGCCCCGATGCCTTGGCAACTCTAGACCGCTATAACTTCAACTGCGGCTTTTGGGGTTCCAACGGCATTGCCGCCGAGCAGGGCTTTACGACGCCCGATATCGAGGAGGCACAGGTCAAGCGCATCTCGATGCGCCATACGGCCAAACGCTTCGTAATCTCGGATGCCAGCAAATTTGGCATGGTGGCGCCCGTCAAGTTTGCGGACTTCCGCGACGCAACGATTATTACCGCGGGTGAGGTGCCCGCCAAGTACCAGGCGATGGAAAACGTCATCACGGTCTAGCAACGGGGCGAGGCCAAAACCATTTAGTTTTCTCAATAGAAAAGCGGCAACGTCCATTACGGGCGTTGCCGCTTTCGTTGTCTGCCGGTTTTGTCTAAGTCTGTAACAACTAGACCGTTAAAAGTGGGCCAGGTGTTACAGATTGAGATACTTCCGAACCGCGCCGTCCCTTTGTCTAAATCTATAACATCTGAGGCTGATTTTGCCGAGTTACTGTTACAGATTGAGATTTTCCTTTGAGGGGGATTCGAATGTCTCGATCTGTAACAGATAGACCGGAAAATGGGTTCTAACTGTTACAGATCGAGACGTTTTGGGACCGCGGCTGAGTCATCGTGGCGGCTTGACGTTTGACCAGATAAAACCTATCAAAATAAACCTGTCCCTTTTTTGCAGGATTTAGGGCTCCCAGGGGCAGGGGGCTTCGATGTGGATGTGCTCACCGGTTACGGGATGCGTGAAGGACACGCTGTGGGCGTGGAGCATCAGGCCGCAGGGACGCGGCGTGCCGTACAGGTTGTCGCCTACCAGGGGATGACGCTCGCTCGCCAGATGCACACGGATTTGGTGCTTGCGGCCGGTGAGCAGCTCGACATCGATATACGAGCGCGTGGGCAGGCCACGACGGCTCTTAAGACGCTTGAGTACCTTCACGCGCGTTTGAGACGGCTTGCCGCTGGCGCCGACGCGCATCTTTCGACTGTCGTGTCGGTCGCGGGCGATGGGCTTGTCGATGAGCTTTTCGTTCCAGTCGATCTTGCCCTCGGCGAGCGCCAGGTAGTGCTTTTCGAACGCGTGGTCGATGACCATCTGGTCAAAGGCGGGCTGCGTCTGCTTGTCGAGCGAGAACAGCACCACGCCGGTGGTGTCGCGGTCCAGGCGGTTGAGCGGCTGCATGTCGGTCGCGGCAAAGCCGTCGCCCATCGCCAGCAGCAAGTCGCTGGCGTAGTCGGTAAGTGTGCGCTCACCGGTGCCGTCGCCGTGGACGATCATGCCGGCGGGCTTGTCGATGGCCATGAGCCAGGCGTCGCAGTAGAGGACTTGAGGTTCTTCGTTCACGTGTAAGCCTTTCGGTTAGCTAATTCCCACAAACATGCAGCCCGAGGTCGCGCCGCGCAGACGAGCGGCCGGCTTGCGGCCGGCTTGCGCGGCCTCGACGGCGCGACGGACGCGTGCGACAGCGCGGCCCACCTCATCCGTCTCGAACAGTGTGCCGTCCACCATGAGACGACGGACGCCGGCGTCGAGCAGCTGTGGTACCTGCGGTGTGAGGTCGATGGGGTAGGCATCGTACAGGCGTGAGCGGCCGTGGATGTCGGTACGCACCGGCATGACCTTGCCATCGGTATTCTTGAGCGACAGCTTGCGGGCGCGCAGACGGCAGTTGGCACAATCGTGGATGCAGCCGTTGGCAACCTGCAGAATGCAATGCTCGCTTGTCATGACGCGCGGGCGGCCAAAGACGGTGATGCCCAGCGCCGCGGGCGCGGCGGCGCCGAGCGAGACAATCTCGTCGAGCGTGATCTCGGGCGAGAGCCAAAACGCACCGGCTCCGCGCTCGGCAAGCGCCTCCATGCAGGGTGTGTTGTGAACCGGCAGGCAAGAGCGAATCTCGGCCGTGGCGCCAACCTGGGCGGCCAGGGCAAGCTCGGAGATATTGCCGACGGCGACGGTGGCTCCGGCATTGATCCAGGGATCGACGCGCTCGTGGTCAACGGTGCGGCAGACCTCGTCGAGTACGGGCACGATACCCTGCTCAAATGCATCGGCAGGGGAGAGTCCGACAGCCTTGAGCGCATCGGTGGTCATGTAGATGCGCGCGGCGCCCTCGGCGCGAGCTGCCTCGGCGGCCTCGAGCGAGGTGACGGTGGCGCAGATCTGCGGCTCGTCGCGGTAGTGCTCGGGCGCGGGGCGGGAATCACTGGTGACAATCGCCGGCAACTCGAGCGTTTTCGCGCGCTCCTCGTACGGCGCAAGAATGGCCTCCTCCAGCGCTTTGCAGGCGGCGGTGCGCACCTTGTGCACGGCGGAGAAGCCCATACCGCAGCCGGCGTCGAGCGAAACGTCAAAGCTCGCTGCCTCAAAGGGCGAGGAGCCCATGCGGCCCACATGCTCAACCAGGTCTGCCGCCTCGACGGCGCGGGTCTTGGCGGCCTCGACGGTGAAGCCCGTGGCGGCGGCGGTGAGCGCGGGGTTGTCACAGCAGGTGAGTGTGACAGCAAACGGCTCGCCCAGGCGCGCCACGACGGACACATCAACAGCTCGGCGGCGCAGCACATCGCGCTTGAGCGCGGCGCCGGCGGCGTCGATGGCACGCTGACTGCGAATCACGCGGACGCGGCAGCCCTCGGGCATGCTGCGGGGCACGCGACATTCGATGATGTCGCCCGCGGCGGCATCATCGGCGGCAATGGTGGTCAGGAACTGGTCAAACTCGTTATCGTGGCGAAGCTCCAGCAGGTCGCCCTTGCCCACGGGCTCAAACAACTCAATGCGGGCGATGGCGGCGCGGCGACGGCGGTCGTCGGGCTTGAGGCCGCGTACATCGCGGTTGGCCGGGCGGCTGCCCAGCACCGTGCCCACGATCTGGCCGCGGTTGTTGGAACGCTCATAGCTCATCATCTCGTCGCCCGAGGTGCCGTCCTGATAAGCGTGCGTAAAGTCGCGGTTGAAGCAGCGCTTGAGCTGGCGCTGACGGGCGGCTTCCTCGTCCTTGGCAACGGCGGCTCCGGATAGCATGTCGTCAATTTCGTGACGATACACATCAACGATGGAGTACACGTAATCGGGCGCCTTCATGCGGCCCTCGAGTTTGAGCGACGCGGCGCCGGCGTCATACAGACGGCGAACAAGCTGTGAGGTGTTAGTGTCACGCGGGCATAACGCACGCTCGCGGCCGGCGGGGGAGAGCGCGCGACCGTTCTCGTCGATCAGCTCGTAGGGCAGGCGGCAGGGCTGGGCGCACATGCCACGGTTGGCCGATCGTCCCGCCATGGCAAAGCTCGAAAGCAGGCACAGGCCCGAGTAGCAAAAGCAGATGGCGCCGTGGCTAAAGACCTCGAGGTCCACATCGGGCGCGGCATCGTGAATGGTGGCAATTTCGTCGATGGAAAGCTCGCGCGAGAGAGTCACGCGGTCGGCGCCCTGCTCGCGGCACCAAAGGGTTCCGCGGTCGTCGTGGATGTTTGCTTGGGTTGAGATGTGCGTCTCGATGCCGGGCATCGTGCGCTTGACCTCAAAGAACAGGCCCCAGTCCTGGATGATAAAGGCGTCGGCGCCCAACGTGGAGCAGCGGTGGATGAGTTGCAAGGCATCGCCCATCTCGGATTCCTTGATGACGATGTTGACCGTGACGTAGACGCGCGAGCCGGCCAGATGCGCGGCGCGGCAGGCCTGCTCAAAGGCCTCGTCGGTAAAGTTGGTGGCCTTGCGGCGGGCGTTGAAGCTGCCCATGCCGCAGTAGATGGCGTCTGCCCCGGCGGCGAGCGCGGCGGCAAAGGGCTCCGGGCCTCCGGCGGGCGCCAAAAGCTCGGGTCTGCGGTTGGTGGTTCGACTGGCGGTTGCGGTCATATCCTGCCTTTCAAAATGCTCAGATACTCAAAAGTATAGTGGTGCCGTCGCGGCAGGCGATGCCCGTGCTCTAAGCGGGATAAAGTCTTCAGCAGCTTGGACTGGCTGCTTCACATGAGAACCGTTCAGCGGTCCGGGGAAACCGTTGGACGATAAAATATTCTCGCAACGTGATAATAATCTTGCATCGCGCGGAAACCTTGAGTACTATCCCAATCAAGCGCGGTGTTCAGACCGAACTGTGCCTCCCGGTGTGAACGCCGCGCTCCCGTTCCCTTTTACTTGTAAGGAGAAAAACATGAGCAAGACCGTCGTGTCTTCCGATAACGCACCCGCAGCCATCGGCCCGTATTCCCCCGGTATCCAGACTGGCAACATGGTGTTCCTGTCCGGCCAGCTGGGCATCGACCCCGCAACCGGTAAGATGCCCGAGGGCGGCGAGGCCCAGGCCAAGCAGTCCCTTGCTAACGTCGAGGCCCTGCTGACCGCTGCCGGCGCCACGTTTGCCGATGTCGTCAAGACCACGGTCTACCTGGCCGACATCGCCGACTTTGCCGCCGTGAACGAGATTTACGCCTCCAAGTTCGAGGCTCCGTTCCCCGCGCGCAGCGCTTTCCAGGTTGCCGCCCTTCCGGCTGGCGGTCTGGTCGAGATCGAGGTTGTCGCCGCTCTCTAAGGTGTTGGTAACAACTAAACATGACATGCAAAAAGACCCTGCAGCGCGTGCGAGCTGCAGGGTCTTTTGTCAAGCGATGCGACAAAAATGATCCGTTTCCCTTCGTCCCCAAGGGATCACGTTTAGCCCTCCTTGCGGACTTTTTGCAGGTAGCGGTACACGCTGGGCTCCGAGATGCCCAACGCGGTGGCAGCGCAGGCCACGGCGCCCTTGAGCATGAACACCCCGTTGCCGTTGAGGTGGCGAATGACGTCCACGCGGTCGCTCTGACCAAGCGACGCTACATCCAGCCCGCGCGCGCTCAGCAACTCGGCAATGCTGCGGTCGATGAGCTCCTGGGTGGACTCCGAAAGGCTTTCGACCTCGATAGGGGCGGGCTCCGTGCGCGTCGGCGCTGCGTCGAAGCACGCCATGAGCTGCTGCGCCATGGCGTTGATGGAGCGTACGGTCGAGAGGTCGGTGTTGACGCAGAGCATACCGACGATCTCGTCATCCTCGCGGATAAAGAACGTCGCGGACTCCAGCGTCTTGCCTCCGGCGCCGCGGCCCTCGTAGCCCGTAATAAACGGCAGGTCGCGATACTTGGGGTCGTGCATGATCTTGAGCGCCAGATCGGTGGCGGGACCGCCGACCTTGCGGCCACTCACGATGCCGTTGCGAATATCGACGATGGCGTGGTCGGGATCCGAGAAATCGTGCAGCACGATCTCGCTGTTCTTACCGAGTATCTGCTCCAGGAAATCGACCATCGGCAAAAAGCGGCGTACGGTCTCGTTCACGGGCAACTCCTTTGGGTGAAATCGGAAATGTTCATAACAATTTTTTCTCATGGTAACACGCTGCCCATCATCTCGTATATCCGCAGGTACATGACGTAATGCAGACGAACGGTATGATTTTGGCGGTAAACGGTTGACCAAAAGAAAAGTTAGATGCTATTTTGACCAGACACTTTCCTGACCTGCGGAAATGCATTATCTCAGCTGAAGAATAGTCTGATAACAAAAAATTATTATTGAGAATGAGAATCATCTTTAATACGATATGCAACGAAGGCACAACCTCAACCCCGCACTGCGTCACAATAGAGCGTTAGATGCGAAAACAACTATTTCGAGGATTGGTGGTCAAATGACCCAGGAGACGGTTACGAACGGCACTGAAGCCCTGTTCACTCGTGAAGGCATGCCTCCCGTTAAGGAAATGATCCCGTGTGCCCTTCAGCACGTACTGGCATCGTTTGCCGGCATCATCACCCCGGCTGTCATCATGGCCGGCGTCTACGGCTTTAATAGCCAGCAGAGCACCGACATCATCCAGGTCGCGCTCATTCTTTCGGCGATCGACACGGCCCTTCAGGCCTTTGCCCCCTTCCGTCGCATCGGCGGCGGCCTGCCCATCGTCATGGGCGTTTCGTTCGCGTTCCTGCCGGCTCTGCAGGCCATGGGCGCCTCGGGCTTTAGCTTTGGCGCACTGTTGGGCGGCGAGATTGTCGGCGGTGCCGTCGCGGTCCTCTTTGGTCTGGCCTACAGCAAGATTAAGTGGCTGTTCCCACCCGTCGTGACCGGTACGGTCATCTTCTCCATTGGCGTCTCTCTCTATCCCACGGCCGTCAAGTATATGGCCGGCGGTATGGGTACGCCACTGTGGGGCACCCCGCAGGCCTGGTGCGTCGCTCTTATCACCTTCGCCGTGGTCTTTGCGCTCGCCAACTTTGGCAAGGGCACGCTCAAGCTGGGATCCGTGTTCTTTGGCATGATCGTTGGCATGATCGTCTCCATCCCCTTTGGCATGATCGACTTCTCAAGCGTCGCCACCGCTCAGGTCTTCGCCCTTCCCAAGCTCATGCCCTATGCGCTCGAGTTTGATCCCGAGGTCTGCATTACCCTCGCCGTCGTGTTCCCCATGGTTGCCATCCAGGTTATCGGCGACGTCTCCGCCGCCTGCCTGGGCTCCATCGACCGTATGCCCACCGAGCGCGAGCTCTCCGGCGCTATCGTGTCCCAGGGCCTCACCTCTATGGTCGGCGGCCTGCTGGGCGGTCTTCCCACCAGCGCCCTTGGCCAGAACGTGGGCATCATCTGCTCCAACAAGGTCGTCAACAAGTGGGTCTTTGTGATCATCGCGGCCGTCTTTGCCATCGCCGGTCTGTTCCCGCAGCTCTCTGCCGTCCTTTCCGCTATCCCGCAGCCCGTCATCGGCGGCGCGACCGTCGGCGTCTTTGGCACCATCACCATGAACGGCGTGCGCATGTTCACCCGCGAGGGCCTCACGCAGCGCACTACCACCATCGTCGGTACCTCCGTCGTCTTTGGCCTGGGTATCTGGATGGCCAGCGGTTGCCTTGCCGGCGAGGGTATGCCCGCTTGGGTATCCACCGTCATCGGCTCCAATGCCGTGACCCCCACCGCCATTATGGCCATTGTCCTTAACCTGATCCTTCCGCAGACGCCGGTCGTGGCTCAGCACATCGATGCTGCCAAGGACGCTGCCGTGGATCTGGTCTTGCCCGAGAGTAAGAAGTAACCAATTCGGTGCTATTCGTCGGCGGGCGCATCGCCTCGTCCGCCGACGTCATGCGGCGCCAAGCCGCACTTCAAAGGGTTTGTCCCTTTGGTGAAGCGTTGACGGGAGAGGGCCCGTTTCCGGTGTAGGCCGGCGCTTCGCACTCCGCCATGTCAGAGGTGTCAAACCCCGCCCCTGATGTTGAAGGGAGCATTCATGCTTCTGGTCGCTAACGGTTCCGTTTTTACCCGCAACGCTCAGACCCCGTTCATTCCCAACGGCGCGGTCGCCATTGACGGAGATACGATCGTCGAAGTAGGTCCCGAGTGCGAGCTCAAGGCCAAGTACCCGGATGCCGAGTACGTCGACGCCCAGGGCAACCTCATCATGCCCGGACTCATCAATTGCCACACCCACATCTACTCGGGTCTGGCCCGCGGCCTTGCCATTAAAGGCTGCAACCCCACCAACTTCCTGGAGAATCTTGAGCAGCAGTGGTGGAAGATCGATGACAACCTGACGCTCGACGGCACCAAGGCCAGCGCCTATGCCACGATTCTTGACTCCATCCGCGATGGCGTCACCACGATCTTCGATCATCATGCGAGCTCCTGCGAAATCCCGGGAAGCCTCTTTACCATTAAGGATGCAGCTCAGGAGCTGGGCATGCGTTCGTGCCTGTGCTACGAGGTCTCCGATCGCCGCGGCCAGGAAAAATGCGACCAGGCCATTGCCGAGAACGCCGAGTTTGCCCAGTGGGCCGCCAAGGAGCGTCGCGATAACGACAACCACATGATCGCCGCCATGTTTGGCGGTCACGCCACCTTTACGCTGTCGGACGAGACCATGGATAAGATGGCCGAGGCCAACAACGGCCTGACCGGCTTCCACATCCATGTGTGCGAGGGCATGAATGACGTGTGGGACTCCCGCCTCAACCGCGGTGGCATCAGCCCCGTCGAGCGCCTGCTGCAGCACAACCTGCTGGGTCCCGACACCATGCTCGGCCACTGCATCCACGTGACGCCCGCCGAGATGGACATCGTCAAGGAGTCCGGCACCTGGCTCGTCAACAACCCCGAATCCAATATGGGCAACGCCGTGGGCTGCGCCCCCGTGCTCGAGTTCTTCCGCCGCGGCATCCCCGTGTGCATGGGCACCGACGCCTACACCCACGACATGCTCGAGAGCCTCAAGGTCTTCCTGATCATTCAGCGCCACAACGCCGCCATGCCCAACGTGGGCTGGTGCGAGGCCATGACGATGCTGTTCGAGAACAACGCCAAGATGGCGAGCAAGTACTTCGATCGCAAGCTCGGCGTGCTCGAGGCCGGCGCTGCCGCCGACGTCATCGTCATGGACTACAAGCCCTTTACGCCGCTGAGCGAGGAGAACATCGACGGCCACATGCTCTTTGGCATGATGGGCAAAAACTGCCGCACTACCATCATCAACGGCCGCGTCCTGTACAAGGATCGCGAGTTCGTTGGCATTGATGAGGACAAGATCAACGCGTGGACCATGGCCGAGTCCAAGAAGCTCTGGAGCACGCTCAACGGTCGCACCTACTAATTAACAAGTAGATTCGCGCACGTCGGATGTTTCGCCGCATTCGACGCGTGCATAGGCGGCCTCCGCGGGGTCGCCGGCGCTGTGCTAGCGCTACGCCGTATTTGCGCCCGTCGCGCGGTCTCGCCGGGCGTTACAGAGAGGAGCTCATTATGAGCGACATCATGAGGCCGATCCCGTTTTCGCAGCTGATGAACTGGATCATCGAGGAGCACAAGACCCAGGACGCCATCTTTGGCGTGCGTAAGATGGTCACGACCAACCAGGAGGGTGCGCTTCCCATTTTTGACGAGCGCATCGAGACTCCGTTTGGCCCGGCTGCCGGTCCCAATACGCAGCTGGCCCAGAACATCGTGGCCTCTTATGTGGCCGGTTCTCGCTTCTTTGAGCTCAAGACCGTTCAGGTTATGGACGGCGAGGAGCTTTCCCGTTGCGTCAACAAGCCCTGCATTGTGGCGCAGGACGAGTGCTACAACTGCGAGTGGTCGACCGAGCTCGAGGTTCCGCAGGCCTTTGCCGAGTACGTGAAGGCATGGTTTGCCTGCCACCTGATCGCTCGCGAGTACGGTCTGGGCAGCCCGGACGGCTTTGTCTTCAACATGTCGGTGGGCTATGACCTGGAGGGCATTAAGAGCCCCAAGGTCGACGCGTACATCGAGGGCATGAAGGACGCCAGCAGCTCCGACGTCTGGAACGAGTGCCGCGCATGGGCGCTCGCCAACCTGGACAAGTTTGAGCATGTCGACGCCGCGTTTGTCGAGTCCATCCCGGCACGCGTCTCCAACTCCATCACCGAGTCTACCCTGCACGGCTGCCCGCCGGCGGAGATCGAGCGCATCGCGACCTACCTCATCACCGAGAAGGGCCTCAACACCTACATCAAGTGCAACCCCACGCTGCTGGGCTATGAGTTTGCCCGTCAGCGCCTCAATGAGCTGGGCTTTGACTACATCGTCTTCGATGACACACACTTCCGCGAGGACCTGCAGTGGGTCGACGCCGTGCCCATGTTCGAGCGCCTGATTGTCCTGTGCGCCGAGCGCGGCCTGGAGTTTGGTGTCAAGCTCACCAACACCTTCCCCGTCGACGTGACCAGGAACGAGCTGCCTTCCACCGAGATGTACATGTCCGGCCGTTCGCTGTTCTCGCTGACCATCGAGGCCGCCCGTCGCATTACCGAGCAGTTTGACGGCAAGCTGCGCATCAGCTACTCCGGCGGTGCCACGGTCTACAACATCCGCGCCCTGTATGACGCCGGCATTTGGCCCGTTACCCTGGCGACCGACGTGCTCAAGCCCGGTGGCTACGAGCGCTTTAGCCAGATGGCCGGTGAGTTTACCGACCTGGACGGCAAGCCGTTTGAGGGCGTCTCGCTCGAGGCCGTGACCGCGATTCAGGCCGACTCGCTCACCAACCCGCTCTACAAGAAGCCGCTGCGCCCGCTGCCCGACCGTAAGGTCGCCGGCAAGAGCCCGCTTTCCGACTGCTTTACCACGCCGTGCCGCACGAGCTGCCCCATCCAGCAGGATATTCCCGCCTACCTGGCGGCTGTTGACGAGGGCCGCTACGAGGACGCGCTCAACATCATCATCGAGCGCAACGCCCTACCGTTCATTACCGGCACCATCTGCCCGCATCCCTGCGGCCGTGCCTGCGAGCGTGCATTCTATGAGCCCGAGGGCGCCCAGATCCGCGCCAGCAAGCTCAAGGCCGCCCGCGAGGCCATGACCGCCGTGCTGCCCAAGCTGCGCGCCCAGGCCATCGCCAACGACGGCGAGCGCAACGTTGCCGTTATCGGCGGCGGCCCGGCCGGCCTGGCGACGGCGTTCTTCCTGACACGTGCTGGCGTGCCCGTCACCATCTTTGAGGCCCGCGATTCGCTCGGCGGCGTGGTCCGTCACGTGATCCCCGAGTTCCGTATCGCGAGCGACGATATCTCCCACGACGCCGAGCTTTGCCTGGCCTTTGGTGCCAAGGTGCAGCTCAACGCCCGCGTGGAGTCCATTGACGAGCTCAAGGCCCAGGGCTTTACCGACGTGGTCGTGGCCACCGGTGCCTGGATGCCCGGCTCTGCAGGCTTGGGCGAGGGTGCCGAGCTCGACGTGCTGGAGTTCCTCGAGGCCGCCAAGAAGGGCGAGAAGCTCGAGCTGGGCGAGGACGTCGTGGTCATCGGCGCCGGCAACACCGCCATGGACGCGGCCCGCGTGGCCAAGCGCCTGGCAGGCGTGAAAAACGTGCGCCTGGTGTATCGCCGCACCAAGAAGCAGATGCCCGCCGATGAGGAAGAGCTTGATCTTGCTCTTGCCGACGGCGTTGAGTTCTGCGAGCTGCTGGCACCCAAGGCACTCAACGGCGCCGTGCTGACCTGCGACGTTATGGAGCTTGGCGAGCCGGATGCAAGCGGTCGTCGCAGCCCTGTCGCCACGGGCGAGACCGTCGAGCTTTCCGCCACCACGGTGATCTGCGCCGTGGGCGAGGGCATCGATGCCAGCCTGTACGACGCCGCGGGCGTCGAGCACGACCGTCGCGGCCGCCTTGCCGCCACCTCCACCGGCGTCGAGGGCGTCTGGGCTGCAGGTGACTGCCGTCGCGGTCCGGCCACCGTGGTCGAGGCTATCGCCGATGCCGCCGAGGTCGCCCGTGCCATCGCTGGCGTGGACTTTAACAAGTACGCCGACTGCAACGAGCAGGCTGGCCGCGAGGACACCTGCTACGAGCGCAAGGGATCGCTATGCCGCGACAAGCGCAACTGCACCAAGACCCGCTGCCTGGGCTGCGGCTCGGTGTGCGAGGTCTGCTGCGACGTGTGCCCCAACCGCGCCAACGTGGCAATTAAGGTGCCGGGCCTGGCCAAGCATCAGGTCGTTCACGTTGATGGCATGTGCAACGAGTGCGGCAACTGCGCCGTGTTCTGCCCCTACCAGGAGGGTCGTCCCTACAAGGACAAGCTCACCCTGTTCTGGAGCGAGCAGGACATGGAGAACTCCGAGAACGAGGGCTTCCTGGCCGTGGACGAGGATCACTTTAAGGTCCGCGTCGCCGGCACGGTCCGCACCGTCTCGGTCGATGCCGTCAACACCGGCCTTCCCGAGGCCGTCCGCCTGACCATCAAGGCCGTGCGCGACAGCTATCCGTATCTTCTTAAGAAATAGGCGAGTCTCTTATGGCCAAATCCATTCAACATAACGTGGCCTACGTTGCCTGCGGAAGCGGTTGCGCCTCCGCGGGCGGCGACGCCCGCTGCAGCGAAGGCTGCATTGGCTGTGGCGCCTGCGTCACGGCCTGCCCCCACGGCGCCATTGCGCTGGTCGATGGCATCGCTCGCGTGGATCGCTCAAAGTGCACGGGCTGTGGCCTGTGCGGCATGGCGTGCCCGCAGCGCGTGATTGCCTTCGTTCCCGGCTACCAGAACATCCTGGTGCGCTGCAACAACACCGATAAGGGCGCCATTGCGCGCAAGATCTGTGACACGAGCTGCATCGGTTGCGGCATGTGCGCCAAAAAGTGCCCTGCCGGCGCTATCCGCATCGAGGACAACTGCGCCCATATCGACGGTGCGGACTGCCTGTCGTGCGGTATGTGCGCCGTCGTCTGCCCGCATGGCGCTATCCACGACCGTACCGGCATCGCCGCCGGCGTGTAGAAGGGAATCACCATGGCACAGGAATTCACTTTTACCGTTAACGGCGTGGAGCGCACAACGACGCAGAACAAGCCGCTGCTGCGCTATCTGCGCGACGACCTGCACATCCACTCCGCCAAGGACGGCTGCTCCGAGGGTGCCTGCGGTACCTGCACCATTCACGTGGACGGCGCGGCCGTCAAGGCCTGCGTGCTGACCACCGCCCTTGCCGCCGGCCGTAACATCGTGACCGTCGAGGGCCTGCCCGAGGACGTGCGCGAGGCCTTTGTGTACGCCTTTGGCGCCGTGGGCGCCGTGCAGTGCGGCTTTTGCATCCCCGGTATGGTCATGGCGGGTGCGGCGCTGATCGCCGAGGACCCCGAGCCCACCGAGGAGCAGATCAAGTACGCCATTCGCGGCAATGTCTGCCGTTGCACCGGCTACAAAAAGATTATCGAGGGCATTTCGCTGGCTGCTGCGGTGCTCCGCGGCGAAAAGCAGATCGACGAGGACCTGGAACGCGGCGACGACTACGGCGTGGGCAAGCGCGCCTTCCGTATCGACGTGCGCAAGAAGGTGCTCGGCGAAGGCAAATACCCCGACGACATCGACGAGCTCGATCAGCCGGGTCTGACCTATGCCAGCGCCGTGCGCTCCAAGTATCCGCGCGCCCGTGTGCTCTCCATCGATACCTCCAAGGCCGAGGCCCTGCCCGGTGTGGTGGGTATCCTGCGCGCCGAGGACGTGCCGGTCAACCAGGTCGGCCACCTTATCCAGGACTGGGACGTCATGATCGCCCAGGGCGATATCACCCGCTGCGTGGGCGATGCCATCGTGCTGGTGGTCGCCGAGGACGAAGCGACGCTCGAGAAGGCCAAGAAGCTCGTAAAGATCGATTACGAGCCGCTGGAGCCCGTGCGCAACATTGTCGAGGCCAGGGCTGCCGACGCTCCGCGCCTGCACGACAGTTTCTTTGCCTTTGGCAACACGGTGGAGCTCAAGGACAACGTGTGCCAGAGCCGTCACGTGACGCGCGGCGACGCCGCCAAGGCGCTGGCAGAGAGCGCGTTCACCGTGACGCAGCGCTTTACCACGCCCTTTACCGAGCATGCCTTCTTGGAGCCCGAGTGCGCCGTTGCCTTCCCGTACAAGAACGGCGTCAAGGTGCAGTCGACCGACCAGGGTGCTTACGACACGCGCAAAGAGTGCGCCCACATGTTTGGCTGGGACAACGAGCCCGAGCGCGTGGTCGTCGAGACCATGCTCGTGGGCGGCGGCTTTGGCGGTAAGGAGGACGTTTCGGTCCAGCACTTGGCCGCGCTCGCCGCATATAAGTTCCAGCGTCCTGTGAAGTGCAAGCTCACGCGTGCCGAGTCGCTCGCGTTCCATCCCAAGCGCCACGCCATGGACGGCACCTTTACGCTGGGTTGCGACGCCGAGGGCAACTTTACCGGCCTGGACTGCGAGATCAACTTTGACACCGGCGCCTACGCGTCGCTGTGCGGCCCGGTGCTCGAGCGCGCCTGCACGCACGCCGTCGGCCCCTACAAGTACCAGAACACCGACATCCGCGGTTTTGGCTACTACACCAACAACCCGCCCGCCGGTGCGTACCGCGGCTTTGGCGTGTGTCAGTCCGAGTTTGCACTCGAAAGCCTGATCGACCTGCTGGCCGAGAAGGTCGGCCTGGATCCGTGGGAGATTCGTTACAGAAACGCCATCGAGCCGGGCGAGGTTTTGCCCAACGGCCAGATTGCCGACTGCTCCACGGCGCTTAAAGAGACACTGCTCGAGGTCAAGGATGCCTACTACGCGCATCCCGGCCACGCCGGTATCGCCTGCGCCATGAAGAACGCCGGCGTGGGCGTGGGCCTGCCCGATGCCGGCCGCTGCAAGATTCGCGTCGAGGGTGGCCGTGCCGTGGTCTACGCCGCCACGTCCGACATCGGCCAGGGCTGTAACACCGTCTTTTTGCAGGACGTTGCCGAGGCCTGCGGTCTGCCGCTGAGCTGCATCGCCAACGGCGAGTGCTCCACCGAGAACGCTCCCGACTCCGGCACCACGTCTGGCTCGCGTCAGACGGTCGTGACCGGCGAGGCTGTGCGCGGCGCCGCCTTCCTGCTGCGCGACGCCATGGTTGGCATCGAGGCCGGCAAGCCTGCGCCTACCGCCCCGGTGAGTGCGCATGGCGACGGCGTCAAGATCGAGTACGACGACGGTCGCGCCTACCAGCTGCGCACGCAGGAACTCGTCGCCGGCCAGGGCATGCATCCTCAGGACCCCGCGGCCGCCATCAAGGCGCTCGAGGGATGCGAGTTTGGCTACGTGTATCTGGAGCCGACCGACAAACTGGGCGCCGACGTTCCCAACCCCAAGAGTCACATCTGCTACGGCTTTGCCACACATGTGGTCATTCTGGATGATGACGGCCGCGTGAGCGAGGTCTATGCCGCACACGATTCCGGCAAGGTGGTCAACCCCATCTCCATCCAGGGTCAGATCGAAGGCGGCGTGCTCATGGGTATGGGCTATGCGCTGACCGAGGACTGGCCGCTCAAGGACTGCGTACCCCAGGCAAGGTACGGCACGCTCGGGCTGTTCCGTGCGCCCGAGATTCCGGATATCCACGCCATCTACGTGGAGAAGGACGAGCTGCTGCCCGTGGCATACGGCGGCAAGGGCATTGGAGAGATCGCAACGATCCCCACGGCGCCCGCCGTGCAGAACGCCTACCGCGCATTCGACGGCAAGCTGCGTCCGGATCTGCCCATGGTGGATACGCCGTACAGCCGCGCTCGTCACCGCGGGTAGAGTAGAGCGCGGACGACCATTGCTGACGAGCTGTTCGCGCTCAACATCAACTGCATATGCTGCGCCTTTGGCCCCGGCTCCATCGCGAGCCGGGGCCTTTTGCTTGGAGCACCTCCGCATACGGAAACTGCGTCCCAGATTTCGGCTCCAGAATGGGATGCGCTTTCCGGAACGGCTATGAAGCGGAAACTGCATCCCAGAATCAGGTCTCAGAATGGGACACGCTTTCCGGATCAACCCTCAACCGGAAACTGCATCCCGGAATCCGCGCCTGGAATGGGACGCGCTTTCCCTTTGGCATGGGTTTCGGAAAGTATGTCCCGGAATTCGGCTTCAGAATGGGACGCGCTTTCCGGACAAGCCCTCAACCGGAAACTGCGTCCTGGATTCGGACCTCAGACCGGGACCCGCTTTCCGGAGCGCTTTTGCGGAGGTTGTTTTGCCTCCAAGGTTCTCCTCAATCGCCAACCTTAATGCGAACTTTAACCTACATATGTTTGATAACTAACTGATGTGGAATAATTAGAGCGAACTACCAGCTGAGCGTTATGGAGGATTGAGGTTGAAAGAGAAGCTATTTCGATGGGTCGTAAAGCACCGCAAGCCCATCATCGCGTTTTATGCGATGGCGGCGCTGGTGTGCCTGTTCCTGCGCCAGTTTGTGGGCGTGAACTACGACATTACGAGCTATCTGCCCGACGAGGCGGCGTCGACCGTTGCTCTCAATACCATGGGCGACGAGTTTAAGGGCGACATTCCCAACTGCCGTGTCATGGTGCCCAATGTCTCGATTACCCAGGCACTCAAATACAAGGACAAGATCAAAAAGGTCGACGGTGTCGAAGAGGTCTTGTGGCTCGACGATGCGGCCGACATCGATCAGCCGCTTGCCACGCAGGATAAGAATACCGTCGAGACGTATTACAAAAAGAATAATGCCCTGTTTACGGTGACGGTCGATTCCGAGAAGGAGATCGAGGCCACCGATGCCATCCGCGATATCGTGGGCGACGAGGGCGCTATTACGGGCTCGGCCATGTCCAACGCGCTTGCGACCACGTCGACCGAGCAACAGATCAGCATCATTACGGTCGCCGTAATAGCGATCATCTTTGTGATTCTGGTTATCACGACCACCAGCTGGGCCGAGCCCATTCTGGTGCTGCTGGGCCTGGGCGTCTCGGTGTTTATCAACTGGGGCACAAACCTCATCTTTGGCGAGATCAGCTTTGTCACCAACTCCGCTGGCTCGATTTTGCAGGTTGCCATCGCACTGGACTTCTCGGTCTTTTTGCTGCACCGCTTTAACGAGGAACACGGCCATCACGGCAGCGTTGCCGAAGACATGGTGCAGTCGTGCTGCAAGTCCTCGGTCGCTGTGTTCTCGAGCGGCTGCACGGTCTGCATGGGCTTTATCGCGCTGACCGCCATGCAGTTTAAGATCGGCCCCGATCTTGGCCTTGCCCTCGCAAAGGGTATCGCCATCAGCTTGGTATCGGTCTTTACCTTTGTGCCCTCCATGTTCGTTCAGTTTGACGGCTTTGTGCAAAAGACGCAGCATAAGCCGTTTGTTCCGCCGCTGGGCAAGTTTGCCCGCTTGGTACTTAAGGTCTGCATTCCCGCTGCCGTCGTGATCCTTGCTGTGGTCTATCCCGCGCGCGTGGCATCGACCTCCAGCGACATCAAGTACTACTACGGCACCTCGCATATTTTTGGTTCGGATACGCGCCTTGGCCAGGATATGGACAAGGTCAAGGAGATCTTTGGCAACTCCGATACCTACGTTGTGCTCGTTCCCCGCGGTGAGGTGAGCGAGGAGCAGGCACTCTCCAACGAGCTCAAGGCACTCCCCGAGGTCAAGTCTATCCAGAGCTACGTTGACGTCGCGAGCCCCTATATCCCCACGGGCATGGCCGAGAAGAACGTGCTCGATCTGGTGGAGGGAGAGCATTACAGCCGCTTGGTGCTCACGGTTAGCGTGCCCTACGAGGGCCCGAGTACGTTCAAGTTGGTCAAGAAGATCCGCGGTATCGCTGATAAGCATTACCCGGGCAAGGCAATGCTCGCCGGCGAGGGCGTGAGCACCACCGACCTTAAGGACACCATCACCGTCGATAAGGGTAAGGTCGATCTTATCGCCGTCGTGGCTGTGTTCGTGGTGCTGCTGCTTGCCACCAAGTCCATCAGCCTGCCGGTCATCTTGGTGCTTGTGATTGAGACCTCGATCTGGGTCAACTTTGCCGCACCGCTCTACACCGGAATGCATGAGTTCTTTCTTGCCTATCTAATCGAGAGTTCCATCCAGTTGGGTGTCGCCGTCGACTACGGCATCCTGATCGCCGACCGTTATCGCGAGGACCGCAAGATTATGCACAAGCGCGAGGCGTTGCTCGAGACCATGGAGGCTTGCACGATTCCTGTCCTGACGTCTGGATCGGTCCTGCTCATTAGCGGTTTCTTGATCCATGCGATTTCGAGCCACGGCGTGCTCAAGCAAATCGGCTGGTTCTTGGGTGTCGGTGTGAGCATCTCGCTGGTCGCCGTGCTCTTTGCGCTGCCGGGCTTCCTGTATGTGCTCGACGGTCTTATTGGCAAGACCACGCTCAAAGCGCACTTTTTGCCTAAAGGTGCCCAGGCTCCGGTTTCGGATAGCGCCGAGGCACCCGTTGCGGACGGCTCCGCTCAGTAACGTTTAACAAAGTAGTTGGAAGGAATACCGCAATGCATACCCATACCACTGATACCGCTTCGAAAGAGCTCGACGCTCAGCGCGATCTTGTGCGCCGTCCGCGTAAGCGCATTGCCGCACTCGCTCTTGCCGCCGGTTTGACCGTGGCCCTTACCGTGCCCGGCGCCGTTGTATTCGCTGATGGCTTGGGGTCGACAAACGGGGCTTCGGCTGCGACCGAACAGGTCGCGACGAGCTCCAATAGCGCCGCGCCGGGTTACAAGAAAAACCAGGTCGTGTACGTTAAGACCGATGCCGATGGTAATCGCACGGGCGTTTACGTGGTCAACAGCTTCGAGGCCAACAAGGGCGTCAAGATTGACGACTCCGGCACCTATGACAAGGTGACCAATCTGTCGACGACTCAAAAGCTAACGGATGACAACGGGTCGGTTGCCGTTACAGGCCAGGGCGCGCAGGACTTTGTCTACCAGGGCGATCTGGACAAGAACACCCAGATGCCGTGGAACGTGACCGTGACATATCAGCTTGACGGTAAGGATATCGACGCCAAGGATCTGGCGGGCAAGAGCGGCAAGCTCACCATGAAGCTCAAGGTCGAAAAGAACGCGGACTATACCGGCGGCGATTATGCCGATAACTATCTGGTCCAGATTGCCGGCCAGCTTAAGGATACCGAAGCACACGATATTGAGGCCGAGGGCGCCACGGTTGCAGCCAACGGCTCCAACACGCAGCTCACCTACATGGTGATTCCCGGTACCACCGGTGACTACACCATTACGACCGATGTTGAGGACTTTGAGTTCGACGGCTGGCAGATTGTCGGCGTGCCGCTGAGCCTTGCCATCGATGTGGACTCAAGCAGCATGGATACGAGCCAGCTCGTGGAACTCTCTAACGGCATTGCCACGGCCAACAGCGGTGCGGGCCAGGTCGCCGACGGCGCCAAGACCCTCGCAGCCTCGCTCGCCACTGCCAATACCGGTGCCGGCACGCTGTCCAGTGGCGCTGCCACGCTTGCGGCGGGCACGAGCCAACTCAATGCGCAGGTTCCCACGCTGGTCGAAGGCGTGAGCAGCCTTAATACCGGTGCCGAGGGCGTTAATGCCGGCGCTGCAAAGCTCAAAGGCGGCGCGTCCGATCTTTCGACGGGCCTGACCAAGCTGCAGGGGAGTGCGCAGGAGATTTCGGGCGGCATCAGCGGAATTGCCGCCGGCTCTGATACGTTTGTTAATGCGCTGACGCTGGGCAAGCAGGATCAGGAGGAAAACCTTGCCAAGGCGCAGGTTGCAACCAAGACGGCGCAGGACGCCGTAACCGCTACGTCCGGTAACGCCTACGGCGCGCTGTACGGGCCGCAGGGCCTTACGGCGGCGCTCAATGGTGAGGGACAGTACCTTGCCGGCGCTCAGCAGGCGCTCGGCGGGGCGAAGCAGGTTGCAAGCGCCATGGGCAACGATGCCGCCAAGACCAACGCTGTAAGCGCTAAGGACGGCGCAGAGAGTGCCGCTGCGTCTATTGCTGCTGCCAAGGCAGCGGTCGCCGAGGCTCAGAACGCACTGGCGAATGCAGCCGACCTCGATGCCGCCAAGGCTGCGGCTGCCAAGCTAAGCGAGGCCACGGAGCAGCTGGATGCTGCCACCGCGAGCGCCGGTAGCGCTGCTGCCAGCGCGAGAGCGGCCGCCACAGCGGCTTCGGGTGCCGATGCGACGGGCCTTACCGCATATCTCGATGACGCGTCCAGCGCCGTTACGGGAGCCCAGGGCCTTAACGTCCAGGCGTCTCAGGGTCTAAAGGACGCCAAGCCCATGTTTGGCAAGCTTACCGACCAGGTTACGACGTTGGCTCAAGCGGCCGGCGCCCAGGGCGGCGCCCAGGGTGCCGTCGGCGCGCTCGATAGCGCCATTCAGGGCTACACTACCGTCCAGGATGGTCAGCAGCTGAGCCTGGCCAGGGCCATCGCCTATATGAACAGCGCGATCAACCCTGCAAGCCCCACGGCCGAGAACCCCGGTCTTGTCGCCGGCGTCGACTCTGCAGCCACGGGCGCGCGCCAGTTGAGCGACGGCGCCACGGCCCTTGCCGCGGGCACCGATCAGCTTGCCGCGGGCACGCAGCAGCTTAACGGTGCCACGCCCGCTCTCGCTAACGGCGTCTCGCAGCTTAATGGCGGTGCGGCGCAGCTCAAGGCGGGAGCAGCCACTCTTGCCAGCGGCATGAACCTCCTCTCGTCGGGTGCGGGTACGCTCGCCAGCGGCGCATCCGAGCTCGGCAGCGGTATGCAGGAGCTTACCGACCGTACGAGCGACCTCGATACCCAGGTCATCAACACCGTTAAGGACAAGATCGAGGAAATGCTCAACCCCAGCTTTACGCCGACGGACTTTGTTAACGGCGAGCAGGGCGGGCACATGAACCGCGTGCAGTTTGTCTATATGACGGGCGCCATTAGCAAGTAGGCAGCCATGCCCTTGTGGCGATTGGCATCGATAGCAAGTTTTGAGGGGTCGTCGGGCAGCGTCTCGACGGCCCCTCTTTGCTGCCGGCAGCTCCTACTGCCTCTCTGCGGAAAGTGCGTCCCGGAATTTGGCTCCAGAGTGGGACACGCTTTCCGGAACGGTTCTCATCCGGAAGCTGCGACCCGGAATCGACGCCCAGAATGGGACGCAGTTTCCGCCAGTCGCTCGTTTGGAAAATGCATCCCAGTTTGAGCGTCTATTCCGGGATGCCGTTTCCGCCGAAGGCCTCAACCGGAAAGCCCGTCCCACTCTGAACCCCGATTCCGGGACGCGCTTTCCGCCGAAGGCCTCAAGCGGAAAGCGTGTCCCAGATTGGCGGGCGTGAGGGCGCAGGTGTGGACGACTTGTCGCTCAACAGCCCTACAGGTCCACCTCGTTGAGCCATGTTGGCAGCGCGGTTTGCCTGACGCCTGCTGTCTGCAGCTTTTTCGCGAGCACTCCTGCCGAGCGGACCTCGTTCATGGTAAAACGCAGCAGAGGGTGACCGTAAAGCGACAGATGCGCTTCGCGTTGCCGCTCTGCAACGAGCACCTCGGCCGCGGTTTGCCCGGCGAGTATGGTCTGGTCGGTATATTTGATGAGCCCGTCGAGCTCGCCCAGCGTGAGTTCCCGCGCCTGGCGCTTCCAGGCAAAGTCCGTTCGTATGGGTTTGGCCGAATCGAAGGGATCCGTTAGCTCGTATTGAAGCCAGTCGGGCGCAAAACCGGTCTCGATCATGACGGCTCGGGCGACCGATTCCCCGCCGCTCTCGGCGCGGACGTCGGCATATCGAAGCGTTGTGAGGGCCGTACGAATCGCGCGATCATTGCGGGCGGTCGCTCGTTGCTCGACGGCCTCCATCAACTGCTCTCGCGTAAGACCGAGCTTTGAGATCGCCGAATCGGCAATGGGCATGCCGTCGGCAAAACCAGTTTGGAGCAGGCAATCTGTGGCCGTTTGGATAGGCGGCGTTACCGATATGCCGGCTCTGTGTATTGCTCCGGCCGGCTCAATCTGGTGCCGCTGAATATGCGCGCCCGGGCGAGCCGACGGCTTTGTGGCGCTGCAGACATGCACGACGTTCAGATGCCGCCACGAGACCTCGAGCCCCAGCAGGCAGGCGGCCGAAAACGAGCAGAACGTCCAATCGGGGTGGATGATCGCAAGGGCGCGAATAATCTCGCAATGACGCTGCGCCCGGTTGAGCTCATCCCAGCGCATTTTGCGCGCGAACAATCCCGGCATGGGGGAGACGACCATGCTGCCGATGCGCCGAAGGAGCGCTTTTCGGATCGCCGCACTCGGGGGAATCAGACAGCGCCCCTCTTGTTCGGCTTGGTTCAACAGCTGGTCGATGAGTTGGTCATTGCAATGGGTCATGAGCTACCGCCTCCTTTTGGGTAGCAAAAACGTATCAGCTGGAACTTGCCTCTCAGCTGACCAAAAGCTGACCAAAATCTAACCATGCAGGTAGGTGGCCTGTTTTCGGCGACATTTTTTGAAGCTGAATCGGTGGGCGGTAATCGGCGACCGTGAACGGTAGCGTGTTATGAAGCCTTGGTAAGTTTCGGGACGTGTACTTTTTGAAAAAGAGCATTCTATCTGCTGTTTTGTGTTTCTGGATCGCATGTTTGAAGGCCTGTGATAAGGGTGGCGAATCGTCGTCTGTGTCGGCGGAAACTGTGACCCGGAATTGCCGCTCAGAACGGGACGCGCTTTCCGAATGGCATGTTTGGCGGAAGCTACGGCCCAGTTTTTTGCACCAGAACGGGATACATTTTCCGGAACGGTTCGCGTGCGGTGGTGTACCGCCCCTTTTGCGTGCGCCACTTGTCGAATTACGTTATAGCTAGCTATATTATAGGAAGGTATAATATAGCTAGCTATAACGTAAAGGAAGGATAGCACTATGTTTATCGGAAGAACAGCGGAAATGTCCGAGCTCAATCGTCTGTATGGCACGGGCTCCTTTGAGATGCCTGTGATTTACGGGCGTCGTCGTGTGGGCAAAACCCGCCTTATCACAGAGTTCATTCAAGGCAAGAATGCTATTTACTTTCAAGCTCGTCGTACCAATGCAGAGGCAAACCTGCACGGCTTTAGCCAGGCGATACTTGCAGGCTCGGTTGGTGCTGCAGGCGTGTCGTTTCGTAGCTTTGACGAGGCGCTCGATGCATTGGCCACCATGGCTCGCACGGAACGTTTGATTGTCGTGATTGACGAGTATCCCTATCTCGCCCAATCGAATCCCGAGATCAGCTCGTTGCTGCAAGACAAGATCGATCACCTGTACAAAGAGACCAAGCTCATGCTGATTCTATGCGGCTCGTCTCTTTCGTTTATGGAGGAACAGGTATTGGGCTACGAGAGCCCACTATACGGTAGGCGTACGGCCCAGTTTAAGATCATGCCGCTCGATTTTACGACGACCCTCGGCCTGTGGCAGAGCATGGGTCGCGAAGACGCAGCGGTTTGCTATGGCATGACGGGCGGCATTCCTGCATATATCGAGAAAGTCGATCCTACCGTATCGCTCAAGGGCAACATCAAGCGTCTTTTTCTTACCCCTACGGGTTATCTCTTTGAAGAGCCGAGTAACCTGCTATTGCAAGAGTGCCGCAATCCCGAGCAATATGATGCGATCGTGCAAGCAATTGCTCAGGGGCGCTCGAAGATCTCGGAGATTGCGAGCTCTACGGGAATCCCTGCGAGCAACGTAAAGAGCTATGTGGATAAGCTGGCGTCGCTTGGGATTGTCGAGCGCGAGCTGCCCCTAAACGAGACGAGCAATAAGCGAGCCGTGTATCTGCTGAGCGACCAGATGTTTAGGTTCTGGTACAAGTTTGTTCCGCAGAACATCGGGCTGATTCAAAACGATATGGCCGAGATGGCGTATAAGCGCATTGAGCCGCACGTATCGGATTACATGGGTACGGTCTTTGAGCTCATATGCAGACAATATGTGTACGAACTCGCGCGCGCGGGCCAGCTCGATGTGGTTCCGGCGAGCGTCGGGCGCTGGTGGGGGACGGATAATCGCACGCATACGCAGGAAGAAATCGACTTGATTGTTGACGATGGCGAGGGCACTGCTCTGTTTGCGGAGTGCAAATGGCGCAATGAACCGGTGGGCGAAGACGTGCTGCAAAAGCTCGTGCACCGAAGCGAGCTCTTTAGACGGCAACGAAAAAGCTATGCACTATTCTCAAAAAGCGGCTTTACGCAGGGATGTCGGGATGCCGCGGAGAGTAGGGGAGACGTCAAGCTGATCTCGTTTGCCGAGATGTGAGGACGGGGTAGCTCTGCTCGAGGGCAAGAGCCTGTCCTCGAATTGCTGGAATAGGGCCCATTCTTTTGTCGTGTTGGCTGTCGGCGGAATGCCGGCGGAAAGCCTGCGGAAAGCGTGTCCCAGATTTCGGCCCCAGAGTGGGATGCCGTTTCCGAATCGGCCCTCAAGCGATCCCCGGCGTCCCAGATTATGGCTCCAAACCGGGGTGCGCTTTCCCAGCGGTGCCTCTACCGGAAACCGCATCCCGGATTCGACGCTCGGAATGGGATTCGTTTTCCGGCAGAGGCCTCAAGTGGAACATGCGCCCCAGGACCCGCAACGGCGCCGCCACGCAACTTTGTGTCCGCGCGGGCGGCTATGTTTACTGCAACGTAGCCATTCGTGGAAAGGACGGATGCCGTGGCAACGGATAAGACCGGTTATGTGAGCGTTGGTGCACAGATCGAGGATAAGGCCATGCCCGATCTCGTGATCTTTAGCATTGGCTTTGGCGGCCGCTTTGATAGCAAGGAGGCGTGCCTGGACGATTACAACGCCGATCGCGCCAAGGTCGCTGCCGCGCTGGCGCCCTTTGGTCTGGATGATGAGTTAACATGTCGCCGGTACACCTGCTATGCGCAGACGACGCGCAAAAGGGCAATCATCGTGGGCTACGACTACTATGCGTACGGCACGGTTGCCGCGCCTGTCGATTCGATTGACTGTGCGGCTGTGTGGACGGCGCTCAACGCCTGCGGATCGCATGCCGACATGAACGTTCGATTTGAACTTGCAGATGAGCGCGCGGCGGAGGACGTCCTGATTGCCCGCGCTGTCGAGCGCGCTCGCGGTAATGCGCAGGCGCTTGCTGCGGCGGCGGGGACTGAGCTGGGCGGCATCAAGCATATCTCGTATAACAGCCGACCGGGGGATTATGGCAGGGTGTACTGCGCTGCCATGGGCGTTCCCGATGGGGCATCCGGAGGCCTTGAGGAAACGGTGCTGGATCCGGAACCCATCGAGGTCGAGTGCTCCGTCGACGTCGAGTGGTGGCTGGAATAGCGGACGAGTCGGGCGAGCGTTGAGCCTTCATGACTGAAAAACCATTTGTTAAACCTGGCACTCGTGGGTAGAATAAAGCTGACGGCAGCCCAAGTGGTGGAAAGCTGGGCAGCGCCGTTACTCACTTTAAGGGGTCAATGCTTTAACGGCGTCGACCCCTCTTGTTTTGCTTCGAACACTGCTTGAGTGCCTCGGAAAGCCCGATAAGCGCCGTGAGGAGCGAGGCCAGAGCGGTCAGGAGCCTCACGAAATCAATCAGATCGGTCATGGGCATCACCTCCCATCGTATGGAGGGCGCTGCCCGGCACATGAACTGCCGTCAACAACAACTATTCTATCAAATCGCAGCTAGAAATACGAATATATGTTCGCTTATAATGGGGCATCGGGCTGCTGACTCTTTTAGGGCTATCCATACCGTGTGCAGACATCGGGCGCGGCGTTGCGGTACGTTTCATGTCCGCACGGGCGCCTATCCTTACGGCAATGTAGCCGCCTATGTAGCTATGTAGCAAGCGGCAGGCAACGGAGAAAGGCCATAACCGTGTCAGCTGAAAAGACGCCGTGTATCTCGGCTATCGATACGACGAACTTTGCGCGCCAGATTGTGCTGGATTTTGAGTTTGCGCCGGTGCCAAAGCAGCGCCAGCGCCGTGGACTGCGCAACGAGATTATCGAGGTCGGCGCCGTCAAGCTCGATTACCACGGCAACGTTATGGGCGAGTTCTCGCAGTTTGTACAGACGGAATTTACCGAAGGCGTTGCGTTTCCCGTCCGCGAGCTCACAGGGATATCGGCCGTGGACACCGCGATGGCCGATCCGCTCTACACGGTGATCAAAAGGCTCAGCGATTGGATCGGTCGCTACTCCGCCCAGGTGGTTTGCTGGAGCGGGGCGGATCGTCGACAGCTTTTGACCGAATGCCAGGCAAAGCACATCGATTTTTCCGCATTTCCTACGGGCTGGGCCGACCTGCAGGCGTTTTACACCTCGATCATGGACGTGGGTAGCCACGGGCGCGTCTCTTTGAGTGACGCGGCAACGTGGTTTGGTATCGAGTTCGACGAGTCGACGGGCCACGCCCACAGCGCCCTGGCCGATGCGCGTGTAACCGCCAAGTTGCTCAAGCAGATGATGGAGGGTGACTATCACGTGAGTCCGCGCGTCCAGGAAGTCCGCCAACGGTGGGGGATAGGCGAGCGAACCCAGACGCGCCTTTCCAGCAAGTGCCCCGAGCTGGGTGACCTGCTGCTAAAGCTGAAGGCGGAGGGGAGGTAGGAGGCTCATTTGGCGACAAGCGGACGGAATGGTTGCGCGAAGGATTCTAGGATCAGCAGCAGAAGACTGCGTTTGGGATCCTACTCAAGGACGCGCTGACACTCGCTGGGACCAAGCAGGTCAAGAGCGTGGACATCGAGATGGCTTCCATTATCGAAGAGCGGCTTGCTAACATGATTCGCTGGACGGATAGGCAGAGACCCGTGACGCTGCGTGCGTCATCGTGCACAATGAGGTGTATAGGCTGCCAGTGGCGAACTATCCCGACGAGGTTCTGAGCAACTGCATCACCGAGATTTTCGAATACTTCTACGAAGAGGGATTTGGCGGCGTAGAGCAATCTGATTTTACGCGTTTGCAGGAGGAAGCTGGTAGGGCAGACGAACTTGTTTTTAGTGCTGGCGAGATAGTTTACGCCATGCCCCAACTGCCCAAAGTTACATCTGTGCCGCTGAACGGTAGTGCCGTGTTGGTTGGTTTTAAGGACGCTCCCGATGGGGAGGAGGTCCTCTTTGATTTTGACCCTCGGGCTGAAAAGGCTACGAAGCTCGACTATGAACTTGCAGCCGTTAGCGGGCTCCTCACGGGTGCGTTGAATATCCTTTGGCAGAAAGACTTCAACCTAGAGGGTGCCAAAGAGTGGGGCGACGAGAAGGTTGGCAAATTCGTTCTTACGATTGCCAAGTCTGCGGGTATGACAAAGGCGGATGCAACTCTAGAAGACGCTATTCGCTTTCTAGAGAAAGAGTTTCCTCTTGCCACGGACAAGCTGACTGCCGAGTTTGGCGGCGGGCTCCAACATCATCTGCGGGATTTCTCGCACCACCCGAGCTTGGTTGGCCTTGCGTGTTCGATCCTCTCGCAATTCACCTGCAAAGGCTATGGTACCGATACGGCCGGCCGGTTTGTCGCCTTTGACCTGCCTGCCGCCGCCTTCGATTCCGACTGCCCTCTTGTAGGCAGGAACGTTCCAGAGAAGATCGCGTTTGGCACTCTGTTCTGGGCGATGCATCTCGTGAGCGACATGGCGGGGTCTAGTTCAAACCCCGGTAAGGGGACGGGCATTCCCGGCGTCGCGCTGTCCCTGCTAAAGGAGCTCTCCTCCCTGCCTGTTTTTCAAGACATGCAGATTGCCTATAAGGGCGAGGATATTCGCATTCAGCAATGGATCTCAAAGCTGTTTAACGGAACGGCGTTCAAAACCGAGGACGGCAAGCCCATTCGCTTCGACCTTCGGACGGAAGTCGGCCTGCTCGATCAAGCTTTAAGCCAGGTGCCAGCAGTCGTGGCCAACGAGGTTATCGTTCGTTGTCTCTACATGCTTTCAAGGCTCAAGGCCGAGCTGGAACGTTGCGAAGTGAGCAAGGTTTCCGGCTTGCACAAGCTCAAGGCTTCGCATTTCATGCCCTATAACAGCAGGGTTCTCACTCGCATGGTCACGGTTTCGAGCACTTCGTTCGTTTTGGTGAATCTAGCGACGGCGGCGGTCAGGGCGGGTATCGAATGCGAGGGGAACAAGGTCGTGTTCGCTCAGAAGCTCTTCTTGCGAATAAACTACGTTGGAGTTGGACGCCTTGCGTTTGCCCTCCATGCCGACTGGGGCTATATGGCGGAGGAAATGTCCGAGGCTTGGACTGAGCGCGCCAGGCGCCGCCAGGATATCTTCGATGGATTTCACTTTTATAGCCTAGATAGAGAAACGACGAGGATTGCCTTCTCGCTGAAGCTTGCCGCCATCAACTACGACTGCGGGAACGAGAAGAACGAAGTGCGCAAAGGGCAAAAGAGGAGCTGGGCCCGCGCGTGGCAGGATTCGGTCGCGGATGGCCTAGGCATTGATGCAGACGGCTACTTTTTGAGCGAGGAAGATGCGTACGGAGCCCTTGAGACAGTTTCGCGGCGGCGAGGCGGTAAAGTGCGTGCCTTGCTTGTTGCACAGGAGTTGGTTGAGTTTTGCCCCTATTCGCAGTTAGGAGATGAAGAGAAGAAGGAATACAAAGGTTTGAAGGAGAGTGGATCTTGGGTTAAACACGAATTTCCCAGGAGACAAGACGCGGTTGATTTGGACGCCATACGTTCTCTCGAGAAACGTTGCGGGACACGCTTCCGCGAGCTTTCAGGTACATTGCCAAAGTTCTTGGTGGGCGGCGTCATTGTCGTGGCGGCGGCCGTAGGCGCAGGAGGGGCGGCCGCGGTACTCGCTCCGGATATTGCTGTCGGTATCTTCGGAGGCTCATTTGCCGGCCTTCACGGGGCTGCGCTTGTCAATGCGAGCCTCGCTGCAGCTGGCGGTGGGGCCTTGGCCGCCGGCGGCATGGGCATGGCCGGTGGCACTGCTTTGATTACGGGCGGCGGCGCCGCGCTTGGTCTATTGGGTTCTGGCGGCGTTGCCTTGGCGGCATCGATGGGGGAGAACTACGCGCAATTCGTGCTCGTCGAATGTTCGAGGCTCCTTGCTTTTCTTGATGTGGCAACTGACCGCTGTCCGCATGAAGGGGCCATTTTGGTGCGGAAGGCGGCCGAGGCCGTGCAGCGTAGCATCGCTGGTGTTGAAGAGGATGTCGAGAACGAGAACGGAAAGGGGGACCGCAGGGATAGCAGGTTGCTTAAGCAGTTGAAGAGGGGTCTTGGGTATTTGACTTCGACCCTTAAGCAGATCGAGAAGATGCAGAGGCGCCTTGGCACCGCCGGTGAGGGCGAGCCGCTCAACAGCTTGCCGGCATCGGGTGATGAATAGGTACACTGCATATTGATGCCCCGGGAATGGCCTCTGATACAAGTCGCCGGGGCTCATTTTGTTTTTAACGCAAGATTTATGCCGGTGAGCTTGTGCTCGATGCCACTTGTCGAGGCTGAGTGCAGGTCGGCGACTTGCTCGATGTCTGATTTGCCCTTCGATCAGTTCTTGTCGAGCTCCTTTGGGCGGGAGAGGCAGCGATCTAGATATCCGCTCTTGGCATATGAGACAAGAAGCCCGTAAGACTGTGGCAATGTCAAAAGGCATACACAAGTGTCAGTCTTTTGACATCGTATGGTTTTTGGGGGGTGGCGTGCAGCGATCGCGCGCCACCATGACGGCGTAAGTGTTTGCTTTCGTTGTAGAATCTAACGATATGAGCATCCCGGTTGCTTCAGTGCTTCGATGCTCTCGTCTTTAGCGCCCTCCGCTCAGTGGAGGACTGACTGCAAACGGCGTAAACAAGAAAAGGGAGCAAGCGTAAATGAAAGCAACCGAGGCAAATCTACTCGACCTTATGGGCGTGGCGAAGATGCAGTTCGTCATTCCCGTGTACCAGCGAGTTTACTCGTGGAGTGTAAAAGAGTGCGAGGTGCTTTGGGATGACATCATGCGAGCGGGTCGTGATGGCGTATCGCACTTCGTGGGGTCGATGCTTTATATCCCCGAGTCCGAGAGCTCTGCCACGAGCATTTCGCGCGTGCTTCTGATTGACGGGCAGCAGCGCATGACGACGTTTTCGTTGATGATCGCTGCTTTGGCTGACTATCTGGAGAGCAACCCCGACAAGGCCGGCTTCCTTGGCGATCTCAAGATCTCAGCGCTGCGGAAGAACTACCTCTTTAACGATGATGATTACAACGGGCTGGCGCGCTACAAGCTGGTGCTCTCGCAGGATGATAAAGAGACGCTGTTCTCCATCGTGTCTGAGTCTCCCATGCCAGATGAAAAATCGGATCGCATTGTCGAAAACCATGCATTTTTCCGCGAGAAGATGCGTGGTAAATCATTTGATCCGGCAAAGCTTTGGGCGGGTCTCAACCGTGTGCAGGTCATCGACACTAAACTCACGGCAGGTGTAGACAATGCCCAGCTCATATTTGAGTCTATGAACTCCAAGGGCAAGCCCCTCATGCCCATCGATCTCATACGCAACTATGTTCTTATGTCGCTTCCTAACGACGAACAGACCAAGCTCTACGAGGGCTACTGGCATCCCATTGAGCATCTGTTTGGAAAAGGGGGCGAGAGCGAGTTTAACGCCTTCATTTGGTACTGGCTGTGGCTCAAGGTTCCCAATAGGCAGCCAAAGGAGAATGAGGCTTATTACGAGTTCAAACGGTATTTTACCGATGACTACGACGGAGACACCGAGAGTCTGCTCAAGGAGTTGCGCGAGTATGCGCAAAGGTATGCCAGCCTGTTCCGAGACAAAGAAAAGGACGCTGGCCTACGTCGGGTGTTCAGCAGAATCGTAAGCCTTGATGTGAGACAGATCAGGCCTCTTTTGATGCTGCTCTACTCGGTTTACGAGAGAAATAGGCTAGACCGCAACGCGTTCCTTCGCATCTGCGAGACCATCGAGTCGTTTCTGTTTAGACGCGCGGTTTGCGGCAGGCTTACCACGGGCTTAAACAACTTTTTTGCAGGCATGTATCGCAACCTGGAGCTTCAAGCCGATATAGAGGAGTACGTTACGGCGATGCTCCTTATCCACAGCAGCGGTATGACTGCGTACTTCCCGACAGACGAGCATTTTGTCGAGGAGTTTAAGACGCGCGACTGTTACAACCGCTTCTCCAAAAAGCGCTATTACCTGGAGCGCATGGAAAACTGGCACCGCCCAAAGGAGCCCATCTCGGCTGACGATTACCAGATCGAGCACGTCATGCCCCAGACGATCGATGATGAGCACGGCTGGAAGGAATCGCTTGGCGAGAGCTGGGAAGACATCCACGACAGGCTGTGCAACAACTTGGGAAATCTAACGCTGACGGGCTACAACCAGGAGTACTCAAACCGGTCGTTCTCGGACAAGCTCAATCTTCCGGACGTGGGACTTAAATGCAGCCCACTCTACCTAAACAAGTCGATCGCCTCGCATGGAAAATGGGGCGAGGAGGAGATTAGGCAGCGTGCGGACGAGCTGGCGAAAGAGGCGTGTGAGATATGGAAATATCCCAGCCTTCCGGCAGATGTCGTCGACAAGTATCGCCCTTCTCGCGGGGAGTCTGACGAGGCTCTCGTCTGGACTTTGCAGGAGAATCACCCCACTTTTGCCGAAGGCGGACTCAACCAGAAGCTTTTCGATGAGGTACGCGAGTCCGTTCTGAGCGGTAACCCTTCGTGGGAGTCCTATATAGCCAAGTACTATGTAGGCTTCAGGTCGGGCAAGCGAAAACTGCATGCCGTGCTAGAAGGCAGGACCAGCAACGGTGGTTGGATTGCCGTCGGCCTGGCAAAGAGTGTGGACGAGCTGATTGATCCGGAGGCCATGTGCCAGGACAAGCGCACGCAGGGCGGATTTGGGCCGGGTATGCCGACCTATGTTGCACTCCGTAGCGCTGACGATATTCCCGCGGTGCTCGATCTCATAAAGCAGTGCTAGGTTGAAGGCCGGGGATTGGCCCCCCGGCCTTCATTGCCTCAGATTTGTTGGTGGCTCTTCACCGTAAAGCGCATCTGGTGGGAGAGGCTGCTCTTGGTCGGTTGGTGTCGGAATCGCGGGCAATTATTCGGCCTAAATCCGGAAAAATGCAATATTGGCTGGTATAAAAGTACGGAAAAATGTCGAAATACACACTTTAAAGCTTCGAAAAAGTGTCGAAATAAGCACCAAACAACCACGGAAAAGTGTATCCTAGTGCTAAAACAGCACGTAATAAGGGGTACGCTTATGCTACAGAGAAAAGCGAAAGCACAGTTTGAATCTTGGCTTGCCTCGTCGCCTAACAAGGCTCTTTTGGTCAAGGGCGCCCGACAGGTAGGAAAGTCATATTTGGTCAACGTCTTTGCAAGCGAATCGTTCGAAAATGTCGTGACGTTCGACCTTATCGCCGACGCGTCCGTGCGCGATTCGTTTTTGGCGGCAAAAAGCGCGGATGACCTGCTTATGCGCATGTCTATTGCTGCAACGCAGCCGATGGTTGCGAACAAGACCGTTGTGGTTATCGACGAGGTGCAGCGATGCCCCAACGTAGTGACGTTTATCAAATACCTGGTCCAGCGCGGCGACTTTCGATACATCCTTACCGGATCGCTCCTTGGCGTTGAGCTCGAGGGCATCGATTCCCTGCCGGTGGGCTATGTCGAGCAGGTCCAGATGTATCCGCTCGACTTTGAGGAGTTTTGCTGGGCAAATGGCGTTGGTGCCAGCGTGTTTGACATGCTCAGGGGCTGTCTAAAGAATGAGGGGGAGCTTCCCGGCTATCTGTATGACCGCTTGCTCGATCTGTTCCATCAGTATGTGGTGGTGGGAGGCATGCCCGACGCGGTCAATTCCTTCTTGGCGACGCGCAATGTCGACGAGGTTCGAAACATCCACCGCGATCTTCACGCCCTGTATCGCGATGACATCGCAAAGTACGCTCCGCCCGAGCTGCGCTTGGTTATTCGCGATATCTATGATCTGATTCCCAGCGAGGCCGGTTCCAAAAACAAGCGATTCAAACTGTCATCGATTAACGGTGTCAAACGTTTTTCGCAGGTGACAGATCATTTCCTCTGGCTATCGGAGGCGGGTGTCGCGCTTCCTGTGTATAACGTAACGGCGCCCGTGGCACCCCTTTTATTGGGGGAGCAACGAAATCTGTTTAAGCTGTTTTACTTGGACACCGGAATGCTTATGTCGTCGTATTCCAAAAGGGTCGCCCAAGGCGTTTTTGATGGGGAGGCAGAAGGCCCCTTTGGCATGAATATGGGGGCGGCATTCGAGGGCTTCGTTGCCCAAGAGCTCAAAGCCCACGGATTTAGATTGCGTTACTTTACGTCCAAAAAGGTCGGTGAGCTCGATTTTGTGGAAGAGACGCTCGATGGGGAAGTGCTCGCCATCGAGGTCAAATCGGGCAAGAGCTTTAAGTCCCACGCGGCGCTCGATAACGCACTGGCAACGAAGGGCTACGGAATCGATCGCGCTCTGGTACTTGCGGAATGTAATCTTCACCGCGATGGTGACGTGCTGTATCTGCCCATCTTTATGGCAGGGCTTTTGGAGCCGTAACGTGCCGCCGACTCTTCCGACCCTCCCTTAGCCCTCGCTACTCGTCGTCTCCGTCGTTGGGGTCGCCCTTGAGGGTGTTGATGTCCAGGTACTGGTTATCGTCCTCTTTTTGCTGGGTCTCCGACTCCGCTTGGGTGGGGCCGCGGAACAGCTGGAATCCCTCAAACGCAATGGCGCCGAGCAGGGCAATGACAATGGCGATAAAGGCAACCTTGACTGCCTGCGGAAATTCCGAGAAACGCAGCGACTTTTCCTCGGCGTAATAATCGGCGAAGCGCTCTTCGCCCGTGCTTTTGGTATACGCCGGCGCGGACGCGGCCTCCGGGTCATATTCCGGTGCAGGCGTGGCGGCGTACGGATCGTTGAGATAATCGCTCGATGCGGTGCCATAATCCTCGGTCTCGATGCGACCGTTGCCAGCATAGTCATCGGAATAATCGGAATATGTCGCACCGCCCTCATAGTCCGCGGCGCTCGTGTTGGCGGCAAAAAGCGGGTTAACTGGAACGTCGAGCGCCGGCATGCCGGTAGAGGTCTCATCCAGATCGGCTGCAGCCCAGGAATCGTAGGCAACCTGACGGGCAACGGGCTCATCGAGCCTTGCGACCGGAGGCTTGCGTGCCGCAGGAACAGGCAACTGCTGGGCGCTGTACATAACAGTGCTGTCGGCCGATTTGCCCTGCGTCGCTGCAGCGAGAAATGCCGCCGTCTCGGACGGGTCGCTTGCGGGGCGGGGAGCGGGCGTGGGCGCCGAAGTGGGTGCGGGCGTAGGCGCGGGCGTCGAAACAGCCAACTGCGCAGGAGTCGGCGCAGATGCGGTCTTAGGCGCAAGTGCGGGATTGGGGTTTGACGGGCGAGCCCCACCGCCCATGAGTTCGTCGGCGGTCCACGGGCGATCATTCATCACGTCGTCAAGGCTCAGCGAAAACAGGTCGTCTTCACTCTCATCGAACATGCGGTGCACATGTCCACCAATTGCCGGAATCAATCCGCGACCGGTGCATGATGCCTTGCTCAACGCCATTCTGTTCCATCCTTTCGAAATATTAATGACATCGATTATATGGAACTTCCCAAGCGGCTCGGCCTTGGATTCGTGCTTTCCAGAACTCGCGCCCAAAAGGGGAGGGGCAATCCGGACGAGTGTCTACTTGTCGCCGGCCGCCGCCTTGGCCTCATTGAGGTAGCTATAGAAGCTGTATTTGGAGATGCCAAAGAACTCGCAGGCGCGCTCGCTCGACTTGGAAATGAGGAAGGCACCGCGACGGTCGAGGTAGCCAATGGCACGAATGCGCTCGTCTTTGGTCATGAGTGCCGCGGGCTTGCCCACAAACTGCTCGCACTCGTGCAGCAGGTCCTCGAGCAGATCGCCGATGTTCTTGGTAATGGGCTCGGGCTCGGTATAGCCCGTGCCGCCGGTGCCGGTAAAGGCATCGAGCGAGCGCTCAAAAGCCTTCATGAGCGTAATGTCAAAGTTGATGCCCAAAATGCCGACGGGCTTGCCCTCGTCGTTGCGGATAAAGATCGTCGACGATTTGAGCAGCTTACCGTCGGTGGTTTTAGTGAGGTACGGCTCGCGGTCGTGTACATCGGTGGCGCCCTCGTGCATGGACTCAAACACGATATGGCTGGGGCCGTCACCCAGTTTGCGCCCGCTGACGTGGCTGTTTTCGATCACTACGATGGAGTGGTCTACGTCCTCGGTCTCCAGATCGTGGACGACGACTTCGCAGTTGGGGCCAAATTGGAGCGCCAGGCCGTGTGCGAGGCGCTTGTAAAACTCAATCTGTGCGGGGGTCATGGGTACCTTCCTAAAAATTAGTTTGGGCACACTTTGCCATAAACCACATCTGTTCGCAAACAAATCCATCAACAAGGCAATTCATGACCGTTCGGCGGCGAAAAAGTACCGATTACGGCAACAAACAATTTGTTAGGTTTGCCAATCAAAAAGTGTGATAGAACAGTGCTAACAAACTTTTTGTTTGGCATCCACATAAAAGTTCAGTCGCATGAATGGGAATGGGCTGAAACGCGTATGCGGGGGCCGGCAAGAGAGGACTTAAGGAGTTCACCGTATGGCCGATAAGATCCAGTGGGCGGGCAACACGATGCCCAAGAGCGATGACAAGCACTTGGGAATCATGAGCCTCGACCACGTGAAGAAGGCCCGCGCCTTCCACCAGTCGTTCCCTCAATATACCGTCACCCCGCTTGCCCGCCTGGACGGTCAGGCTGCGCGCTTGGGTCTGTCCAACCTGTGCGTTAAGGACGAGAGCTATCGCTTTGGCCTCAACGCCTTTAAGGTTCTGGGCGGATCGTTTGCCATGGCCAACTACATTGCCGACGAGACCGGCAAGGACGTTGCCGAGTGCACCTTCGATTACCTGACCTCCGATCAGCTTGCCAAGGACTTTGGCCAGGCCACCTTCTTTACCGCTACCGACGGCAATCATGGCCGCGGCGTGGCATGGGCTGCCAACAAGCTGGGCCAGAAGGCCGTCGTTCACATGCCCAAGGGTTCCACCAAGCCCCGCTTCGATAACATCGCCGCCGAGGGCGCAACGGTGACCATCGAAGAGGTCAACTACGACGAGTGCGTGCGCATGGCCGCCGCCGAGGCCGACGCCTGCGAGCGCGGCGTCATCGTTCAGGACACCGCCTGGGAGGGCTACGAGAAGATCCCGTCTTGGATCATGGAGGGCTACGGCACCATGGCTTCCGAGGCTGCCGAGCAGCTGCGCGAGATGGCCATCAACCGCCCGACGCACGTGTTTGTCCAGGCTGGCGTGGGTTCGCTCGCCGGCGCCGTGGTGGGCTACTTCACCAACCTGTATCCCGATAACCCGCCCACCTTCGTCGTGGTCGAGTGCGCTCCGGCCGCCTGCCTGTACAAGGGCGCTGCCGCCGGCGACGGCGATCCGCGTATCGTGGACGGTGACATGCCCTCCATCATGGCCGGTCTGTGCTGCGGCGAGCCCAACATCCTGGGCTGGGATATCCTGCGCAACCATGCCACCGCCTTCGTGTCCTGCCCCGACTGGGTCACCGCTCGCGGCATGCGCACCCTGGGCGCCCCCGAGAAGGGCGACCCGCGCGTCATCTCCGGCGAGTCCGGCGCGGTGACCACTGGCCTGGTCGAGACCCTCATGCTCGATCCTGAGTACGCCGAGCTCAAAGAGCTCATCGGCCTGGATAAGACGAGCTCCGTGCTCTGCTTCTCCACGGAAGGTGACACCGATCCGGATCAGTACCGTCGCATCGTCTGGGAAGGCGAATACCCCACTTGCTAATCGTTGGGGCGGAGTAAATAGGTATCGCTC
Organism: uncultured Collinsella sp.; assembly: GCA_959596495.1. Lineage (GTDB taxonomy): Bacteria > Actinomycetota > Coriobacteriia > Coriobacteriales > Coriobacteriaceae > Collinsella. The sequence continues at coordinate 46,670 of CAUFXK010000001.1, forward strand.
CGCCACCTCACAGGTAGATTCCTTAGTTTGAAAGGTTATGAACAATGGCTAAAGAACTCGATTTCGACGCTATCAAGGCTGCTGCTGAGTCCCATCGTGCTGATATGACTCGCTTCCTGCGCGCCATGATCTCTCACCCCTCTGAGTCCTGCGAGGAGGGTGAGGTCGTCGCTTGCATTAAGGCCGAGATGGAGAGCCTTGGCTATGACGAGGTCAAGGTCGACGGCCTGGGTAACGTCATGGGCTTTATGGGCGAGGGCGACAAGATCATCGCCATCGACTCTCACATCGACACCGTCGGCATCGGCAACATCGATAACTGGGATGCCGATCCTTATGAGGGCTACGAGACCGACGAGATCATCTATGGCCGCGGCGGCTCCGACCAGGAGGGTGGCATGGCTTCTGCTACCTACGCTGCCAAGATGATGAAGGACATGGGCCTCATCCCCGAGGGCTACAAGATCATGGTCGTCGGCACCGTCCAGGAAGAGGACTGCGACGGCATGTGCTGGCAGTACATCTACAACAAGGACGGCATTAAGCCCGAATTCGTCATTTCCACCGAGCCCACCGACGGCGGCATCTATCGCGGTCACCGCGGCCGCATGGAGATCCGCGTCGACGTTCACGGTACCTCCTGCCACGGCTCTGCTCCCGACCGCGGCGACAATGCCATCTACAAGATGGCCGACATCATCGCCGACGTTCGCGCTCTCAACAACAACGGCTGCGACGAGTCGACCGACATCAAGGGTCTCGTCAAGATGCTCGACCCCAAGTACAATCCCGAGCACTTCGAGGATGCCCGCTTCCTGGGCCGCGGCACCTGCACCGTCAGCCAGATCTTCTACACCAGCCCCAGCCGCTGCGCCGTGGCCGACTCCTGCGCCATCTCCATCGACCGTCGTATGACCGCCGGTGAGACCTGGGAGTCCTGCCTGGACGAGATCCGCAACCTGCCGGCAGCCAAGAAGTACGGTGACGACGTGAAGGTCTCCATGTACATGTACGACCGTCCGTCCTGGACCGGCGAGGTCTACGAGACCGAGGCTTACTTCCCCACGTGGATCAACAAGGAGACCGCTCCGCACGTCAAGGCCCTCGTCGACGCCCACAAGGCCATGTTTGGTGACGAGCGCATCGGCTGCGAGCCCAGCATGGACAAGCGCACCGGTCGCCCGCTGTGCGACAAGTGGACCTTCTCCACGAACTGCGTTTCCATCCAGGGCCGCTACGGCATCCCCTGCGTGGGCTTTGGCCCGGGTGCCGAGTCTCAGGCTCACGCTCCCAACGAGGTCACCTACAAGGACGACCTGGTCACCGCTGCCACCATGTACGTGGCTGCCCTGAACCTCTACGATCCGAGCAAGGCCGATGGCGACGCCACCGTGTTCCGCGCCGGTCTGACCAACAACAAGATCGATTAGTCCCATTCCTCGATTTTGTTGAGCCGGGGGCCGCTCGTGTCCCCGGCACCCCCTGTTGACTTGGGGCCCGCGGTCGTTATCTCCCATGCTTCCTCAACGGTGGCGGGTCCTCGTCATGGTGCTCTGCATGTTCTAGCCACACGCGCATGCCGGAGCACATCTACTCATTGCGATCGTTTCATCTTTAGAAAGGACATTTCCATGGACGCTAAGTTTACCGAGCTCGTCGAGCAGCTGAACGGCCTCGATTTTAAGGGTATGTACGGCAGCGATTTCCTGCACACTTGGGACAAGACCACCGATGAGCTCAAGGCTCTCTACATCGTCGCCGACGCCCTGCGCGAGCTGCGTGAGAACAACGTTTCGTCCAAGATCTTCGACTCGGGCCTGGCCGTCTCCCTGTTCCGCGACAACTCCACCCGTACGCGCTTCTCCTTCTCTAAGGCCGCCAACCTGCTCGGCCTTGAGCTGCAGGACCTGGACGAGAAGAAGTCCCAGATCGCTCACGGCGAGACCGTCCGCGAGACCGCTACCATGATTTCCTTCATGGCCGACGTCATCGGCATCCGCGACGACATGTACATCGGCAAGGGCGACGCCTATATGGCCGAGGTCTCCGAGTCTGTCCAGCAGGCCTACGAGGACGGCGTTCTGGATCACCGTCCCACGCTCATCTCCCTGCAGTCCGATTCCGACCACCCCACGCAGTCCTCTGCCGACATGCTCTACCTCATCAACGAGTTTGGCGGTCTTGAGAACCTCAAGGGCAAGAAGGTTGCCGTCACCTGGGCCTATTCGCCCTCTTACGGCAAGCCGCTGTCCTGCCCGCAGTCGCTGATCAGCCTGCTGCCCCGCTTTGGCATGGACGTCACCCTGGCCCACCCCGAGGGCTACGACCTCATGCCCGAGGTCGTCGAGCGCGCCAAGGGCTATGCCGCCGAGTCCGGCACCACCTTTAAGCAGGTCAACACCATGGCCGAGGCCTTCGAGGGCGCCGACATCGTGATCCCCAAGAGCTGGGCTCCGTTTGCCGCCATGGAGAAGCGTACCAACCTGTACGCCGAGGGCGACGACGCCGGCATCGCTGCGCTCGAGAAGGAGCTGCTCGCCCAGAACGCCACGCATCAGGATTGGTGCTCCACGACCGAGCTCATGGAGAAGACCGCCAACGGCCAGGACACCATCTTTATGCACCCGCTGCCCGCCGACATTTCCGGTGTCTCCTGCGAGCACGGCGAGGTTAACGCCGACGTCTTCGACATGCACCGCGTGGGCATGTACAAGGAGGCCAGCTACAAGCCGTATGCCATCGCAGCCATGATGTTCCTGCAGAAGGTTGCCGATCCCGCCGCTACCCTCAAGGCCCTCGACGAGCGCAACACCGCCCGTTGGCTCCAGGCCTAAAGCCGGGTTGAGGTAAGCCATGTAAAGGGGGCGCTCTGCCAACCGGCGGGGTGCCCTTTTTTGCATCGCGGGCGTGCGGGATAAGCGCTTTCGATGTGGATGCCCGCGGCGCGAGTTATGGGTACGATGGTTTCAGGGGAGGTATCACCATGAGACTTGGATGCGTCATTATGGCTTCGGGCGAGGGCAAGCGGTTTGGCTCCAACAAGATGCTTGCCGATATCTATGGCGAGCCGCTGATTGCCCGGGCCATCGATTCGGTTCCCCGGGGCTTTGACGTCGTGGTTTCGACGCGTTGGCCCGAGGTCGCTCAGATTTGCGAGGACAAGCATTGCCCGTGCGTTCTGCACGATGGCGAGCTGCGCAGCGAAAGCGTCCGTGCGGGCCTTTCGTGGGGAGTCGAACGCAACTGGAAAGGTTGCCTCTTTTTGCCGGGCGACCAGCCGCTTGTGAGCACGGACTCTTTTGAGGCCATGGTTCGCGCGTTTGACGAGCGTGGCCGCAAACATCCGGTGCGCTTGGCGTGCAACGGTGAGCCTTCGAGCCCGGTGCTCTTTCCGGCGGAACTATTCGATGCACTCATGCGTCTTGAGGGCAAGGACGGCGGGGGCTCGATTCTCAAGGACCGTACCGACGTGGTGCTGGTCGAGGCGCGTGCCTACGAGCTGTGGGATGTCGATACCGCAGAGGGACAGCGACGCATAACGGAGCATATCGCGGCCTGCTCGTATTTTGATCGCGTGGCCAACTGTATTAATCAATAAGGAGCAACATGATCATCATCAAAAACGGCGCGCTCGTGACGCCCCAGGGGCTTCGCCGCGCCGATCTTGCCATGGAGGGCGACAAGATTGTGCGGATTGCCGCGGCGATTGAGCCGGCCGAGGGCGATACCGTCGAGGACGCCGCGGGCTGCTGGGTGTTTCCCGGCTTTATCGACGGCCACACGCACATGCAGTGCTGGACTGGCATGGATTGGACAGCCGATAGCTTTGAAACCGGCACGCGTGCGGCTGCCTGCGGCGGTACGACGACCATCGTGGACTACGCGACGGCTGATCGCGGCGTGACCATGCCCGATGCCTTGGCCGAGTGGCATCGCCGTGCCGACGGAACCTGCACGGCCAACTACGCCTTTCATATGGCACTCGCCGAGTGGAATGAACGCAACCGCGCCGATCTTTCGGCTATGCGCGAGGCGGGCGTATCGTCGTTTAAGACCTACTTTGCCTACGATCATTTGCGCCTGGACGATGCCGAGACGCTCGAGGTGCTCGAGGAGCTCAAGCGTATTGGCGGCATACTGTGCGTGCATTGCGAGAACGGTACGCTGGTGAATGAGCTGCAGAAGCGCGTGTACGAGCAGGGGATTCATGGGCCCGAGGGGCATGCGCTCAGCCGCCCGGACGTGTGTGAGGCCGAAGCCGTGAGCCGCCTGCTGTATCTGGCGCACCTGGCCGGCGACGCCCCAGTCAACGTGGTGCACCTTTCGACCAAGCTGGGGCTCGAGGCCATCCGTGCCGCCAAGGCGCGCGGGCAGAAGAATATCTATGTCGAGACCTGCCCTCAGTATCTGATGCTCGACGATACATGCTACTTGGAGCAGGGCGAGGACGGCTTTGCGGGTGCCAAGTATGTGATGAGCCCGCCGCTGCGCCATGCTGGCGACCGTGCGGCTCTGCGCGAGGCACTTGTGGCCGGCGAGATCGATACGATTGCGACCGACCACTGCAGCTTTAACCTGCACGGGCAAAAGGACCGCGGACGCGACGATTTCCGCGCGATTCCCAACGGCGGGCCCGGTGTGGAGCATCGCCCCGTCGCGATCGCTACGAGCTTTGAGGGACGGCTGGGTCCTGAGGATCTGTGCCGCTTGATGAGCGAGAACCCGGCGCGCGTCTTTGGCATGTATCCGCGCAAGGGATGTCTTGCCGAGGGCTCCGATGCCGACGTGTGCGTGTGGGATCCCAAGGCGCGCTGGACCATTCGCGCGGCGACGCAGCATCAGGCTGTGGACTACACGCCACTCGAGGGTTTTGAAGCGCACGGCCGCGCCAAGGCTGTGTTTGTGAACGGCGTGCTGGCCGCGCGCGACGGCGAGCCCACCGGAGCCCAGCCCGGCCGCTACGTGCCCCGCTAACAGGAAGATCACCGGATTCCCCTCCGCAGTTGCGGTGGAATAGTTCCTGTTTAGCCGCCAAATAGGCCGTTTCAGGAACTATTCCACCGCAACTTATATGTCTGGTGGGGCAGCGCCGGCTATTTGAGGCTGCTGGCGACGATGAGGCGGCCGAGGGCGGCCTCGAAGCGATCTGCCATTGTTGGGTCGGCAAGCGTGTCGGCTTGGTTGAGCATGACGCGTGCGATGCTGAGTCCCAGCGCCTGCATCTCGGCATTGAGCACCTGGGCGACGCGCTCGGGCGTGGCGATGTCGGTGGGCTCGCAGCCGCAACGCTCGCAGAAGAGCTCGGGGCGGTGAACGGCCTCGTTGATGGGCTTGCTGAACCCCGAGGCGCCGACGAGCCAGATGACGTTGGCCGTGCCGGCGGGAACGACCGGCTCCCAGGCGGCATGCGCCTTGAGCGGGAGTCGCTTGCTACCATCTGCCTCGGCCAACACATAGTCAAAGCGCTGCGCCAGCTCGTTGAGCGGCTCGGCGGGGGCGGAGAGCTTGCCTGTCTCCGGGTTCAAAACACCCGCCTGGCAGATACTTCCGCGGACAAGTCCCGCGCATGCCTCGCAGGTGCAGCCGGGAACATGTAGGGTCCCTGGCTTCCAAGGCGCGGCGTCCAGGCGACGGCTCGACCCGTCCCATGGCACGCCGGCGACGGGAAACATGTGCGTGGTGGTACAGAGGAGCACGCGGCCGCCAGTGCGCATGAGCTCGAGACCCAGCGTCTTCAGCAGCGTCGACTTGCCGCCACTGCCGATAATCGCGGTAATGCCCGGCTCGATCCTGAGCGCAGAGGCAAGATTGCCGCTAACCGTTTCCATCTGTTCACCGCCGTATAATACTGTGATAATAAATAATCATCAGAGTAGCGGCCGAACCGCTTTTGCTCTGCTCAAACCGTAGCACAGGGAGGTGCCCCGGGAATGCTCGTTTATGTTCGCGGCGCCGGCGATATCGCCACGGGCGTCGCCGCTCGCTTGGTGCGCGCCGGCGTTTCGGTCGTTATGGCCGATATCGCGGTTCCCACGTGCATCCGCCGCACAATCTGTTTTTGCGAGGCCATTCGCCTGGGCGAGGTCGAGGTCGAAGGCATTCGCGCTCGCTTGGCACAGACGCCGGCTGAGGCGCTTGAGATTACCGAGGCTGGAGACGTCGCCGTTGTGGTGGACCCTCAGGCCAAGATGCTCGATGGGCTTAAACCCGCGGCTGTGGTCGACGCGATTTTGGCTAAGCGCAACATGGGCACCACGCGCGATATGGCGCCTGCCGTCATCGCTGTGGGGCCGGGCTTTACCGCGCCGGTTGACTGCGACGCCGTGGTCGAGACCATGCGCGGGCATTTTCTCGGCCGTGTCATTACCCAAGGTTCGCCCCAGCCCAACACGGGCGTGCCGGGCATTATCGCCGGCTATGGCAAGGAGCGCGTTATCCACAGCCCCGCCGCCGGCGTGTTTAGGTCCGACCGCACCATCGGCGACATCGTGAGTGCCGGCGATGTGATCGGGTATGCGGGTGATACTCCCATGGTCACGCAGATTGACGGCTGCTTGCGCGGCCTTTTGGCCGACGGTGTTCAGGTGACCGAGGGCTTTAAATGTGCCGACGTCGACCCGCGCGGCGATGCCAGCTATATCAACTATATTTCGGACAAAGCGACGTCGGTCGGCGGCGGCGTGCTCGAGGCGCTCGCCATGCTCACCGATGTCTTTAGAGGATAGAAGGCGGCAATGGAAAAGCTCGATGTTGTGAATGCGGCGCTTGCCGCCCTGCGTGCTGGCGAGACGTGCGAGCTCGTGGTCGTGGCCGGTACGGCGGGGTCATCGCCGCGCGGTGTGGGCGCATGGATGACTGTCTTTGCCGATGGAAGCCAGGCGGGCACTATCGGCGGCGGCAAGATTGAGCTCTTTGCGCTGGATGAGGCGCGCGAGCTCCTGAGCGCGGGACAGTCGCGTCTGGTCCGCTACACCATGGGCGGCGAGAACTCCGATACCGGTATGATCTGCGGCGGAGCCATCTGCCTGTGCTATCTGCACCTGGACGCGACCAAGGCACCGTTGTTCCAGGAGATTGCCAATGTGCTGGCGTATCGACGCATCGGCGACTTCGTCATTGACTTTGAGCCGTTTATCGCAAGCGCGCTCGAGGGCGATGTGGCCGAGTACCATGGCGAGGCATCACGCCATACCATTGCAGGCTGTCCCGGGCTTTCGCTGGTGGAGGAGGGGAGTAAGGTCACCTACACCAACGCGGCCTCCGAGATTCCCGCGGCGCACATCGAGACGCTCTGCCCCGAGGGCCTGACCTATATCTTTGGCTGCGGCCACGTGGGCGCTGCGACGGCGCGGGTGCTCACGGCGGCGGGCTTTGCCGTCGTGGCTTGCGACGACCGCCCTGGCACGCTGACCCCCGAATGGGTGCCCGGTGTCTACGACCGTCGTCTGGTCGACTACAAGAACCTGAGCGAGCTGTGTCCCATCGGTCCGCGCGACCTGGTGGTCGTCGCCACGGCGGGTCATAAGTCCGATATCGACGTGGTGATTCAGGCCATGCGCGCCAAACCCGCCTATCTGGGCTGCTTGGGCTCGCGCCGCAAGACGGCCTTTGTGCGCGCCCGCCTGGAGCAGGAGGGCTTTACGCAGGAGCAAATCGACGAGCTGCACCTGCCGATCGGTGTCGCCATCGAGGCCGAGGACCCCGAGGAGATCGCCATCTCCATCGCTGCCGAGATGATTCACCTGCGCCGCACCAAGCTCGTCCCCCGCAAGCGCTAATCGCATCCCCATCAATAAGTTGCGGTGAAATACGGACTGTTTAAGCCTGTTAAGCCGTCAAACAGTCCCTATTTCACCGCAACTGCCATTTTCCTCCGTCCCCTAGGGATCAATATGTGCGGGGGAGTTGTGGAGTTGTGCAGGCAGACGAGGTTTTTCTGGAAATACGCTCCCGATGCGCGTATAGTACCGATTGTTTTGTCGGCTCCTGCTGCGTCGAGTCCAAACCGTGAAATGCCATGAGCGGCGCGGATGCAGCCAGGAGGCACGAGGACAACCCATCGTGGCCACGCCCCGTGCTTAAAACCCCAAGAAGGAGTGAACAATGGCAGAAGAGAAGTATGTGCCGCGTCTGAAGACCAAGTACAACAACGAGGTCAAGCAGCAGCTTCAGGACAAGTTCCAATACGAGAACGTCATGATGATCCCCAAGTTTGAGAAGATCGTCGTGAACATGGGTGTCGGCGAGGCCGCTACCGATTCCAAGGCCATCGACGGTGCCGTGCGCGACCTGCGCGCTATCACCGGCCAGCAGCCGATGATCACCCGTGCCCGCAAGTCCATCGCTACCTTCCGCCTGCGCGCTGGTATGCCGATCGGCTGCAAGGTTACCCTGCGTGGCGACCGTATGTGGGAGTTCTTCGATCGTCTGACCTCCGTCGCGATCCCCCGTATCCGCGACTTCCGCGGAATCTCCGCCAAGAGCTTCGACGGCCGTGGTAACTTCTCCATGGGCGTCACCGAGCAGCTCATCTTCCCCGAGATCGACTTCGACTCCGTCGATCACCAGCGTGGTATGGACATCACTTTCGTGACCACCGCCAACACCGATGAGGAGGCCAAGGCCCTTCTGGACGCCTTCGGTTTCCCGTTCAAGAAATAGGTTCACCTGCCCTATAAGCGCCGTTCCCACAAGGGGGCGGCGCTTGGGGCGAACAATACTCTATGTGAGGAGGATATAAGTGGCTAAGACATCGATGATCGTCAAGTGCAATCGCAAGCAGAAGTTCTCTACTCGTGAGTACACGCGCTGCCAGCGCTGCGGCCGTCCGCACTCTGTGTACCGCAAGTTCGGCCTGTGCCGTGTCTGCTTCCGCGAGCTTGCACTCAAGGGCGAGCTTCCCGGCGTTAAGAAGGCCAGCTGGTAAGTCACTACCAGCGTTTCAAGCATCCGTTTGGAACAGGGAAAACGCGCTAGTTAGGCTTTGCCGTTAAGGGCGGCGAAGAACCAAGAGCACGTGTTCATCAAGAACGAAGGAGAATCTGTATGAACCTTACAGACCCGATCGCAGATATGCTTACGCGCATCCGTAACGCTAACTCTGTGAACAAGGCCACGGTCTCCATGCCGAGCAGCAAGAAGCTCGTCGAGATCGCTCGTGTTCTGCACGAGGAGGGCTACATCGAGGGCTACGATGTCGAGGACACCGTTCCCCAGAAGACTCTGCACATCACGCTTAAGTATGGTCCCAAGAAGGCTAAGGTCATCAACGGCATCCGCCGCATTTCCAAGCCGGGCCTGCGTAAGTACACCGGCGTTGCCGACATGCCCCGCGTCCGCGGTGGCCTTGGTACCGCCATTATTTCCACCAGCCATGGCGTCATGACCGACCGCGATGCTCGCAAGCACAACGTCGGCGGCGAGATCATCGCTTACGTCTGGTAATTCGCTCGGTAGGTAGAAGGAAAGGAGATCACCGTGTCTCGTATCGGTAATAAGCCTGTCCAGATTCCCGCCGGAGTCGAAGTGGCAGTCAACGGCAACAATGTTGTCGTCAAGGGCCCCAAGGGCCAGCTCGAGCTCGATGTCTATGAGAAGCTCGCTATCAACGTCGAGGACAACGTCCTCACCGTTTCCCGTCCCGACGACGAGCGTGAGACCCGTGCCCGCCACGGCCTCACCCGCGCCCTCATCCACAACATGGTTGTTGGCGTTTCCGAGGGCTTCGAGAAGAAGCTCGAGCTCGCCGGCGTCGGTTACCGCGTGCAGCAGAAGGGCAAGAACCTCGAGTTCTCCCTGGGCTTCTCGCACCCCGTGATCGTCGAGGCTCCCGAGGGCATCACCTTCGAGGTTCCCGACAACACCCACGTGAACGTCAAGGGTATCAACAAGCAGCAGGTCGGTCAGATCGCCGCTGAGATCCGCGGCCATCGTCCTCCCGAGCCTTACAAGGGCAAGGGTATCCACTACGTTGGCGAGCACATCCGCCGCAAGCTGGGTAAGGCCGCCAAGTAGTCGTAACCGACTCACTCGCATAAGACCAGCACCCCGTCAGGTGCTGGCAAGATCAACCTTTTTAGGAGTTTACGTATGAACAAGCATAAGGCGAAGCTGGAAGGCCTCAAGCGTCGTCAGCGTCGTGTTCGCGGCAAGGTCTCGGGTACCGCCGAGCGTCCGCGTCTTCGCGTGACCCGTACTAACGCCAACATCTATGCCCAGATCATCGACGACAGCAAGGGCTCCAGCCTGACGCTCGTCTCCGCCTCGACCCTCGAGGCCGAGTTCAAGGGCACCCACACCTCGAACAAGGAGGCTGCGGAGAAGGTCGGTCAGCTCGTTGGCAAGCGCGCCATCGAGGCCGGCATCACCAAGGTCGCCTTCGATCGCGGTGGCCGTATCTACCATGGCCGCGTCAAGGCCCTCGCCGACGGTGCTCGTGCCGCCGGTCTCGAGTTCTAGGAGGTATGTAGCACATGGCTCGTAATCAGAAGCAGCAGCGCGAGGCCTCCGAGTTCGAGGAGCGCGTCGTTTACATCAACCGCGTATCGAAGACCGTCAAGGGTGGTCGTCGCATGAGCCTCGTCGCTCTCGTCGTCGTTGGCGACGGCAAGGGCAACGTCGGCGTTGGCATGGGCAAGTCCGCTGAGGTGCCCCTGGCCATCTCCAAGGCGTCTCTCGATGCCAAGAAGAACATGTTCCACGTGCCGGTGACCGAGCAGGGCACCATCCCGCACGAGGTTCTCGGCCACTTTGGTGCCGGCCGCATCATCATCAAGCCCGCTGTCGAGGGTACCGGCGTTATCGCCGGCGGCGCTGTGCGTCCCCTCTTCGAGCTTGCTGGCATCAAGAACGTCCTGTCCAAGTCCCTCGGTACCGACAACGGCCTCAACATCATCAAGGCTGCCGTCGAGGGCCTCAAGGAGCTCTCCAGCCCTGAGGACGTCGCGGCTCGCCGTGGCCTGACGGTCTCCGAGATGTTCGTCGGTAAGGAGAACTAAGCATGGCTGACACCATCAAGATCAAGCAGGTCCGCAGCACCAACGGTTGCAAGCAGGACCAGGTCCGTACTGTCCGTGCCCTCGGTCTCCACAGGATCCGCGAGGTTCGCGAGATTGCTGACAACGAGTCCGTCCGCGGCATGATCTTCAAGGTCAAGCACCTTGTCGAGATTGTAGAGGAGTAGCAAATGCAGCTTCACGATCTTACTCCCGCGCCCGGTTCCACCAAGAACCGCAAGCGCGTCGGCCGTGGCAATTCTTCGGGTCACGGCACCACTTCTGGCCGCGGTCAGAAGGGCCAGGGTTCTCGCTCTGGCGGCACCAAGGGTGCCGGCTTCGAGGGTGGCCAGACTCCGCTGGCTATGCGCCTGCCCAAGCTTCCGGGCTTCCGCAACCCCCGTCGTATTGAGTACACCGCTGTTAACGTTGAGCGTCTCGAGCGTAAGTTCGAGGATGGCGCTGTGATCGACGGTGCCGCTCTTAAGGCCGCTCGCATCACCAAGAGCGAGTTCGAGCCCGTCAAGGTGCTCGGCAATGGTGAGCTCACCAAGAAGTTCACGGTCAAGGTCGACAAGGTCAGCGCTTCTGCGCAGGCCAAGATCGAGGCCGCCGGCGGAAAGGTCGAGCTGCCGTGCTAAATGGTCTTAAGAATGCTTTCCGCATCAAAGAATTGCGCGAAAAGATTCTTTTTACCATAGCTATGCTCGTCGTGTACCGCATTGGTGCGCACGTTCCTGTGCCCGGCATTCCCTTCCAGGGGATGCTGGGCCTTTTCTCGACCGATAACAATTCGGTCGCCGCAGGTGCTATGGCCCTCCTGAATCTTTTCTCTGGCGGCGCGTTGAGCTATGTGTCGGTGTTTTCGCTGGGCATCATGCCTTACATCACCAGCTCGATCATCCTCCAGATGCTCCAGGCCGTTGTGCCTTCCCTGCATGAGCTTGCCCGCGAGGGCGAGGTCGGTCAGACCAAGATTACGCAGTATTCGCGTTACCTCACCCTGGCTCTGGCAATCCTCAACTCCGTGGGTTACCTCTTCCTCTTTAAGAGCTTCGGCATCAGCTTCAATGGCGCCGGCGCTCCCGAGATCATCTTCGACCTCATGATCGTCGGCACGCTCACCGCGGGCGCCATGCTGATCATGTGGATTGGTGAGCTCATCACCCAGCGCGGTATCGGCAATGGCATGTCGCTGATCATCTTTGCGAACATCATGGCCGGCCTGCCGCAGGCTATCTTCTCCAGCACCGAGGGCAATGCCGGTGGCATCATCACCATGGCGATCATCTGCGCCATCATCCTGCTGGTTATTCCGCTGATTGTTTTCCTTGAGCGCGGCCAGCGCCGCATTCCGGTCTCCTACGCTAAGCGCGTCGTGGGCCGTCGCATGATGGGTGGCCAGACCACCTACCTGCCCATCAAGGTCAACACCGCGGGTGTCGTGCCGATCATCTTCGCTTCGGCGCTGCTGTACTTCCCGGCTCAGATTGCCGTGTTCTTCCCCGGCATCGGCTGGATTCAGACAGTTGCCTCCGCGCTTTCGACCGGTTGGCTCAACTGGGTGCTTAACGTTGTCCTCATCGTGTTCTTCGCATACTTCTACACCTCCATGGTGTTCAACCCCGATGACACGGCCGATAACCTTAAGAAGCAGGGCGGCTTTATTCCGGGCGTGCGTCCGGGTAGGGCTACCGCGGCCTACATCAAGAACGCGCTCAACAAGATCACGCTTCCCAGCGCTGTCTTTTTGGCGCTCATCGCCATCGTGCCTTCGATCATCTTCTCCTTCACGGGTAACCATCTGATCCAGGCTTTTGGCGGAACGTCCATCCTCATCATGGTCGGCGTCGTGCTCGACACGGTCGATAAGCTCGAAGGCCAGATCAAGATGTATGATTACGATGGATTCTTTAAATAGGCTAGAGGAGGATTGCTCATGAACCTCGTATTGCTCGGAGCTCCGGGTGCCGGTAAGGGCACCGTCGCACAGGAGCTCGTCGCCGAGTTTGGCGTCGCCCACATTTCCACGGGCGACCTGCTGCGTGCTGCCGTCAAGGGTGGCACCGAGCTTGGTATTCAGGCTAAGAAGTACATGGACGCTGGCGAGCTCGTTCCCGACCAGCTCGTAATCGACCTTGTCAAGGAGCGCCTTGCTGCCGATGACGCCCAGCAGGGCTTCATCCTCGACGGCTTCCCGCGCAACACCGCCCAGGCTGTGACGCTCGATTCCGAGCTCTCCGCCATGGGTCGCGAGATCGACTGCGCCCTTCTGGTCGACGTGGCCCCCGAGGTCATCATCGATCGTCTGTCTTCGCGTCGCACCTGCCGCGCCTGCGGTTACACCGGCACTGCTGCCGATGCCACCTGCCCCAAGTGCGCAGGCGAGATGTATCAGCGCGACGACGACAAGCCCGAGACCATCAAGAACCGTCTCGACGTCTACGAGAAGTCCACGAGCCCGCTCGTCGACTACTATCGTGGCCAAGGTCTGCTCAAGTCGGTCAACGGTGACCAGGCTCGCGAGACCGTGTACGGGGATGTCAAAGAGGCTCTCGGTCTATGATCAAGATTAAGTCTGCAACGCAAATCGAGCAGATGAAGAAGGCAGGAGCGCTATCTAAGATGGCGCTCCGCCACGTTGGAGCCATGGTGCGCCCCGGCGTTTCGACTTTTGAGCTTGATCAGCTCGCGGAGCAGATTATCCGCATGCATGGCGGCACCCCTGCCTTTAAGGGTTACGGCGGGTTCCCGGGGACCATTTGCGCATCGATCAACGATGCCGTGGTCCACGGTATTCCCAACCCTGACATGATCCTGCGCGATGGCGATATCATCTCCATCGATACGGGAGCCGTTGTCGACGGTTGGGTCGGCGATAACGCATGGACGTTTTTCGTCGGCACCCCCACGCCCGAAGCCAAGGCTTTGTGCGAGGTCACGCGCGATTGCCTTAAGGCTGCCATCGAGCAGGCTGTTCCCGGTAACCATATCGGGGACGTCGGTTATGCCGTTCAGTCCCTCGCCGAGTCTCACGGTTACGGCGTGCTTCGTGATTATGTGGGTCATGGCATTGGCCGCGTGATGCACGAGGACCCCAACGTTCCTAACTATGGAAAGAAGGGGAGGGGCGTTCGCCTCCAGGCCGGCATGGTCATTGCCATCGAGCCGATGGTTACGATGGGTTCCAACCATGTGAGCACGGGCTCCGACGGTTGGATCGTCACGACCAACGACCACCTGCCCGCCGCGCACTACGAGAACACCGTCGCCATTACCAATGACGGTCCGGTGATTCTCACCACCGACGCGCAAGGTGCTTGGTGTTCGCTCCAAGGCGGAGAAATGTAACAAGTTCCACTTAGTTGTGGAGCCATTACGAAGTTATTACGATGCGTGCATACGTGTTGTAGAATACTCAATCGCTGTCGTTTTCTAGAGAAAGATGATTGCTTGTGAAGAAGGAAGACGCAATTGAGCTCGAGGGTACGGTAAAGGAACCGTTGCCCAATGCCATGTTTAAGGTTGAGCTCGAGAACGGTCATTCGGTTCTGTGCAACATTTCTGGCAAGATCCGAATGAATTACATCCGTATTCTCCCCGGTGACAGGGTTGTCGTGGAGCTTTCCCCGTACGACCTGACCCGCGGCCGCATCACCTATCGCTACAAATAGCGGCACGCATACACGCACTCCATTTCCGACTGCAGGCTTAGCTCAACCTACGGTCGGATTGTGTGTGAAGACCAGCCATAGTTTTAAACGCCTGCGGCTGGGCGAGTAGATAGTAGGGAAGTAGTTTGAGCGCTACCGAAAGGAAGAACGATGAAGGTACGTCCTTCGGTCAAGAAGATGTGCGATAAGTGCAAAATCATTAGGCGCCATGGCAAGGTCCTCGTCATTTGCGAGAACCCCCGTCATAAGCAGCGTCAGGGTTAAGAGAGGAGACTACGTTGGCCCGTATTAATGGTGTCGACCTCCCGCGTGAGAAGCGCGTTGAGATCGGTCTGACCTACATTTACGGCATCGGCCGCACCACTGCGACGAAGATCTGCGTCGAGTGCAACGTTAACGTGGATACGCGCGTTAAGGACCTCACCGAGGATGAGGTTAACGCCATCCGCGATTATATCGATAAGAACCAGATCATGGTTGAGGGCGACCTCCGCCGTGAGCGCAACCAGAACGTCAAGCGCCTTATGGACATCGGCTGCAACCGCGGCCTTCGTCACCGCAAGGGCCTCCCGGTCCGCGGCCAGCGCACCCACACTAACGCTCGTACCCGCAAGGGCCCGAAGCGTCAGATCGGTGCTAAGAAGAAGAAATAAGGAGCGCTAGATAGATGGCTACTGCTAAGAAGAACGTTCGCGCTGCCCGTCTGAAGCGCGCGGACCGTAAGAACATTTCCGTGGGCCAGGCTCACATTCGTTCTACGTTCAACAACACGATCGTTTCGATCACCGATCCCCAGGGCAACGTCATTTCCTGGAAGTCGGCTGGCCAGGTGGGCTTCAAGGGCTCCCGTAAGTCCACGCCGTTCGCTGCCCAGATGGCTGCCGAGGCTGCTGCCAAGCAGGCCATGGAGCACGGTATGAAGAAGGTTTCCGTCTTCGTCAAGGGCCCCGGCTCCGGTCGTGAGACCGCCATCCGCTCCCTCCAGGCTGCTGGCCTCGAGGTCTCGAGCATCCAGGACAAGACCCCCATTCCGCACAACGGCTGCCGCCCCAAGAAGCGTCGCCGCGTGTAACTGAAAGGATCGTATCAATATGGCAATCGACAGGACTCCTGTTCTTAAGCGCTGCCGTCAGCTCGGGATCGATCCCGCTGAGCTCGGTTACAGCAGCAAGAAGGAATCTATCCGTCAGCCCAAGCGCCGTCGCAAGGAATCTGAGTACGGCATGCAGCTGCGCGAGAAGCAGAAGGTCAAGTTCATCTATGGCGTTCTGGAGAAGCAGTTCCACGGCTACTTCAACAAGGCCCGTAAGATGAACGGCGTCAC
The DNA here is from genome assembly GCA_959596495.1 of uncultured Collinsella sp. Classification (GTDB taxonomy): domain Bacteria; phylum Actinomycetota; class Coriobacteriia; order Coriobacteriales; family Coriobacteriaceae; genus Collinsella. Next base: position 62,662 of record CAUFXK010000001.1, read on the forward strand.
CGGTGAGAACCTCATGATCATCCTTGAGTCTCGCCTCGACAACGTCGTCTTCCGTCTTGGCTTCGCCCGCACCCGCAAAGAGGCTCGTCAGTCCGTCCGTCACGGTCACTTCACCGTGAACGGCAAGCGCGTGGACATCCCGTCCTACCGCGTCAAGGCCGGCGACGTCGTCGCTGTCGGCGAGAAGTTCCGTGACCTCCTCCCCATCAAGGAGGCCCTGATTTCCTCCGAGCGCTTTGAGGTCCCTGGCTGGCTCGAGGTCGATATCGAGAAGCTGTCTGGTAACGTGCTCGCTCTACCGACGCGTGAGCAGATCAGCGGTGATATCAACGAGCAGCTCATCGTCGAGCTCTACTCTAAGTAGTCCATCCGGGCTGCTGAGGCTGGAGGTAATACATGTCAGAATTCATTAGGCCTCAGGTTCAGGTCGAAGAGATCAACGAGACGTCTGCTCGTGTCTCCGTCGAGCCGCTCGAGCGTGGCTACGGCGATACGCTGGGTAACTCCCTTCGTCGCGTACTTCTGTCCTCGCTCGAGGGTGCCGCCGTCGAGGCTATTCAGATCGATGGTGCACAGCACGAGTTCATGACCATCCCTAACATGGTCGAGGATGTCACCGACATCGTCCTGAATGTCAAGGGTCTTGTCTTCAGGGCTCTCGGCACGACCGACGAGGCGACCGCCACCATTTCTGTTGACGGCCCCTGCGAGGTCACCGGTGCGGACTTCTTTATTCCGTCCGAGTTTGAGCTGGTCAACCCCGAGCAGCACATCGCTACGCTTACCGAGGGTGGCCATCTCACCATGAGCATGCGCATCGGCTATGGCCGCGGCTATGTCTCTGGCGAGGCTAACAAGCGCGACAACGATCCCATCGGTGTGATCCACGTCGACTCGCTGTACTCGCCGGTGTCCCGTTGCGCCAAGCTCGTTGAGGCTTGCCGTGTCGGTCAGCACACCGACTACGACCGCCTTGTCCTCGAGATCGAGACCAACGGCTCCATCGCTCCGCGCGACGCCGTGGTCCAGGCTGCCAATATCATCAACCAGCATATGGCTGCCTTTATGAACCTTGCCGAGACCCCCGAGGTCGAGGAGGAGGCTTCGATCTTCGCTCCCGAGGTCACCAACGACAACGCCGAGCTGGACAAGCAGATCGAGGATCTGGACCTTTCCGTCCGTTCCTACAACTGCCTTAAGCGCGCCAGCATTCACTCGGTCCGTCAGCTCGTTGAGTTCTCGGAGAACGATCTGCTTAACATCCGTAACTTCGGTGTTAAGTCGATCGAGGAAGTGAAGGACAAGCTTGAGTCCATGGGCCTGAGCCTGAAGGCTTAATGCTTCGCATATTTGAGGAGAAACTAGACCATGCGTCACAACGTTAAGAAGGGCCTGAAGCTCGGCACCGATGCGAGCCACACCAAGGCCATGAAGAAGAGCCTGGCCAAGGCCCTCTTCGAGAACGACCGCATCAAGACCACCGAGACCCGCGCTAAGGCGCTGCGTTCGGTCGTCGATCCGATCATCACCTGGGCCAAGAAGGGCGACCTGCACTCTCGTCGTCTGGCCATCGCCAAGCTCGGCGATAAGCAGCTCGTTGCCGAGATCTTCGACAAGGCTGCCCAGGGCATGTGGCAGGACCGCAACGGCGGTTACACCCGCATCATGAAGCTCGGCAACCGTAAGGGCGACAACGCTCCTATCGTTATCATGGAGCTCGTCACCGAGCCTTGCACGCCTAAGGCCAAGAAGGCTGCTCCGGCCCCCAAGAAGGCCGCTGCTCCCAAGAAGGTCGAGGCCGTCGAGGAGGCTCCTGCTGAGGAGACCGCTGAGTAGACAATCCGTCTGCATAGGCTATATTCGAGGGGTACGTTCGCGTACCCCTCTTTTTTTTGTCGCGATACCGTTGATTGTTTGTTGGGAGCGCCCATGACCGCGCCGTCTGATTTCAATTCGATTCCTGAGCTCGATGCCACGCTTGTATTCTGTGTTGCCTATGATGGCTCGTCCTATAGCGGATTTGCCGAGCAGCCGGGCCAGACGACCGTTGCGGGCGAGTTGCGCCGCGCTATCGAGACGCTGCTGCGCCGCCCGATCGATCTGACGTGTGCGGGTCGTACCGATGCCGGCGTGCATGCCGTGGCCCAGTACATCAGCGTGCCCGTAACGGACGCTGAGCTCGCGTGTACGCGCCGTAGGTGGCTGCGGGCTATGGATGCCCTGCTGCCCAAAGATATCGCCATAAACGAGGTCTACAAGGCCCGTAGGGGCTTTTCTGCCCGCTTTGACGCGCGGTCCCGTACGTATACGTACCGTATTGCCGATCGCGATGCGCGCCCCGTGCTCTCGCGCGGTGCCGTGTGGTGGCATCGCTATCCCTTGGATGTTGAGGCTATGTCTGCTGCCTGCCCCGCACTGCTGGGCGAGCAGGACTTTAAAAGCTTTTGCAAGGTTGCTTCGGCCGTTGGCAAGCCCACGCATCGCTGCGTGATGCGTGCCGAATTTGGCCATGAGGTTGCGTTTGGCGAGGACATCCTGACGTTCACCATCGAGGGCAATGCGTTTCTGCATTCGATGGTCCGTACGATCGTGGGCACGCTTGTCGAGATTGGCATGCATCGCCGTGAACCCGAGTGGATGCGCGAGGTTATCGATGCTTGCGACCGCACCGCTGCGGGCCCCACGGCTCCTGCCTGCGGCCTTACGTTTATGGGCGTGGATTACGATCCCGCCGAGCTTGTCGTGCTCGACTAGGGGAGGGCTCGACGTGTCGTGCGTCGACACCTGTCATCTGTGGGCTGCGCGTGTGCAACATCTGTTCTTGGCGTGCAATGCAACCGGTGTCTCATTGCTTTTATTGCCGGGGTGTACCATGAACCACGGTTTGATTCATTGCTGTCGAGAGGACGGATAATTTGGTTCGACGTGGCTCGCATCCGCGACTTTCGGTGATCCTTGTGGTAGAAGGTTCGCCCAGCTATGCGATGCGTGCGCTCGAGAGTATCCAGAACCAAGACCTCTACGATTTGCAGATTGTCGTTGTCTGTCGCGATACTGCGCCCGGTGTGCGCCATTCGCTTCAAGTTGCTGCCGACAGGGACATCCATATTGATTTGATTGACGTCGAGGACGCGACGCGCGGCGCGTGTCTTCGTGCCGGTTTTGCTGCCTCGCGCGGCTCTCAAATCATCGCCATGAACGCCGATGAGTGGTTTGCTCCGCAATCCCTTTCCAAGATGGTCGATATCGCGTGCGATACTGCGGCAGACATAGTGTTCCCCACGGTGTCGCTCGACCGCTATGATGCGCATCGAGAGCGCCATTCGCGCGTCTTGGATACTACTCATATTTCCATTGATAGCAAATCTTCGATGGTGGCCGGGCTGCCTCAGTTGATTTTAGGCGGCCTAGTCGTTCAGACCTCTGGCGTGATGTATAGTCGTCCGCTGTTTGAGGCATGCCTGTCGCACGGCAAGGCGTACCGTACGGTTGAGTTTATGGTGTGCGCGCTCTCGCAGGCGCAGCGCGTCTCCGGATGCGGCGACGCTTGTTTCCACACGGTAGCGCCTAAGCTTACAGACGCCTTTGATCCCACCATGTATGCCAAGGTATCCGATGACACCCGAGCGCTCGACGAGCTTGCGGACTCACTCTCGGAAGCAGATAGCGGTGGTCGGCTCAAGCTGGCAAGCCAAAAGTTCTACTTTGCCGGACTGGTCGCCTGCATCGAGAATTTGTGTCTGAGCCCGCATGGGGTGTCGTCAATCGAGCGTTCCGCCCGCATGCGTGATATGCTCGAGGCGCCTCGAACCCGTCAGATGGTCGCCGCGCTCAAGGACAACCATCGGGGACTCGGTCTGTTGTTTGGGCCGATCGCCAGCGCTAAGCCCGCGCGCTGCGTGATGTGTACGCATCTGGCAGCTTTTCTTAACCGGACGGGCGCAAAACCCGCCTAAACGGCTCATTACGAAACAAACTTGCATAGAATTGTTTCGAAATGCGTTCTTATACACAAAAGCCTTCAAATAGCGTTAAACTATTCAATCACTGATTGATTGTCTCCGCCATCTTTTGGAGAGAGGGTTTGTATGGCTAAAAAACGCAATGGGCGCCAGGATGCCATTAGAGATATTGTGCGCAATAAGGATGTCCGCACGCAGCGCGTGCTGGTCGATGAGCTCCGTGCTATGGGCTTTGATTGCACGCAGGCGACTGTCTCTCGCGATATTGCCGATATGGGGCTGCGTAAGCTCCCTGAGGGCATCTATGTTCTGGCAGAGGACTTGCACCTGCAGCGTATGGTTTCCGAGCTCGTAACGGGCGTTCTGCGTACCGATAATCTGGTTATGATCAAGGCTCAGCCTGGCACGGCTTCCGGCATCGCCGCCGCCGTTGATGCGGCAGAGTTGCCCGATGTGCTTGGCTCGCTTGCCGGCAACGATACGATTTTGGTTATTGCCCAGACGGCCGAGGACGGCGAGCGTCTCGAGGCGCTGATCAATAAGCTGAGCAATTCTCGCAAGTAGGCGTGCGGGTCGTGCGTTCGGCATTGTGTGCGCTGACATAGTGGCTTGTAAGGGGTATCGACGTTGGTCGGTACCCCTTTTTGTTTGCCGGTATAAAGACCGCCCACCAGGTCGCTTCAAACTAAAAGGCCCCGAGCAGTTCAATAAGCTGCTCGGGGCCTTGTTGGCTTTAGTCGCGTACTTCTTAGCCGACCGTATCGTCAGGCGTGGGCGAGGGGTCGGGAGTGGGCGTAGGCGTAGGCGTGCCGCCATCGCCGCCGGTCGA
>CAUFXK010000002.1 GCA_959596495.1 uncultured Collinsella sp.
AGGGCGGAGGCGGGGTATGCCCCGCCTCTTACACCACATCTCTGTGCGCTACCTTGAATTAGGCTGTTTTGCAGCTATCTCTATACCATTCGCCCTATTTGAAAGCGGGGTAGACTTCAAAACAGCGTCATATGGACTAACTAAAGTTCCAAAACAACGTATCGGCATTGAATTGAGCAATTCGAGTCCTCAGAACTTATACGTATCTGAACTAACTGTCCACCTCGGATTTTGACGGCCGTCCAAACGCCCCCAAACAACCTCAATTGCCCTCCATTTGACAGCGGCAACAGGGTCGCTCACCATAGCAGGCGACAAATCAACGAAAGGATGAACATGGCAGCTGCACAGCCGCTTAAGATTCGCATGGTTGCCGGACTTGGCAACCCTGGCGATGAGTATGCCGAGACCCGCCACAACGCCGGTTTTAAGGCGATCGACGAGCTGGCCCGTCAGGCCGGCGTCACGTACTGGAAAAACCAAGCAGGCGCCGAGGTCGCGCTCATCAACATCAACGATGCCGAGGAAGAGAACGGCAAGCGCCAGATTGTACTGGTCAAGCCGCAGTCGTACATGAACACCTCGGGCGGGCCCATCTCCAAGCTCTGCCGCGAGTACAAGATCAAGGCCGAGGAGCTGCTCGTCATCCACGACGAGCTCGATATTCCCGCCGGCGACGTGCGTGTTAAGGTGGGCGGAGGCCATGCCGGTCACAACGGCCTGCGCTCCATCATCGACAAGATGGGCAGCCGCGACTTTAGCCGTATCCGCACCGGCATCGGCAACCCTCCCGGCAAGATGGCCGTGGCAGACTACGTGCTCAAGCAGCTGCGCGCCCGCGAAGCCGAGGATTTCCAGGACACCTGCGCCCGCGCCGCAGATGCCGCCGGTCTGGCCATCGTCCACGGCGTAATCTACGCCCGCGATCACGTAAACGGCGCCGCTTCCGCCAACGGCAAGCACTAAAACCTACCATTTAGAGATGTTTATTTTGGCAGGTTTCATCTGCGGAAACGCCGCGGATGCCGCGTCGCAATAAACCCTGTGCCGCCATACATATGCAACGCTCCAAAGGGGGCCGGCCTCACCGAAGCGCGAGGCCGGCCCCCTTTGCCGTTTTACCTGATAAAACCGACCAAAATAAACCTCTCCCCCTTTGGTAGGCCAAAGTGGATAAACCCTGCTCCCAACCGCCGAAGACACACGTAAGTGACATGTCCATGAGGGTATAATTTGCACCGTATGTCTGCACAACGCCTGTGCGCGTACGGTTTTATTCGGGCTACCGTCCATTTCCGTGGAGGCACGGTTCGGCAGCCCTAACAAGAGAGGGGTTCTATGTATAAGATCCTGGAGAAGACGCAGTTCTCGGAGAAGGTGTTCAAGTTCCGCATCGAGGCGCCCGCAATCGCCAAGCATGCGCACGCTGGACAGTTCCTCATGGTTCGCGCCAATGAGACGGGCGAGCGTGTCCCGTTTACCCTGGCCGGCTGGAACGGTGACGAGGGCTGGGTCGAGTTCATCTTCATGGTGATCGGCAAGACCACCGAGATGCTGTCCACCTACGAGGCCGGCGAGTCGCTGCGCGACGTCGTGGGCCCGCTGGGCGTTCCCACCGAGATGGCCGAGGGCCCCTGCGCCGTCATTGGCGGCGGCGTCGGCCTGGCAATTGCCTTCCCAGTCGCCAAGCACCTGGTCGAGACCGGTCACGAGGTTCACGCCATCATGGGCGCCCGCACCAAGGACCTCCTGCTCATGGAGGACCAGTTCCGCGAGCTCCTCGACGAGGACCACATCCACATCACTACCGACGACGGTTCCTACGGCGAGCAGGGCGTTGTTACCGCTCCGCTGGAGCGCCTGCTGCAGGACAAGGCCGTGAGCCAGGTCTTCTGTGTCGGCCCCGTTCCGATGATGAAGTTCTCGACCCTCACCGCCCAGAAGTACGACACCCCCATCACCGCGTCGCTCAACCCCATCATGGTTGACGGCACCGGCATGTGCGGCTGCTGCCGCGTCGAGGTGGGCGGCGTGACCAAGTTCGCTTGCGTCGACGGCCCCGACTTCGATGCCACCCTGGTCGACTGGGATGACCTTCGTGCCCGCCAGGCCGCTTACCGTTCCGAAGAGGGCGAGTCCCTCAAGGCCTATGAGGAAAAGAGCTGCGCATGCCACTAGTTAACGGTCGTTTCGTTGCCGATATGAAGTCGCCCCGCACCCCCGATAACGAGGAGCCGGCTGCCGAGCGCGCCTGCGACTTCCGCCCCGTCGACAAGGGCTTCACCGAGGAGATGGCGCTGGCCGAGGCCGAGCGCTGCCTCAACTGCAAGAAGCCGTTCTGTGTTGAGGGCTGCCCCGTCAACATCAACATCCCCCGCTTTATCGAGCAGATCCGCGCGAAGGACTTCGGCGGCGCCCTCGATACCATCCGCGAGGACTCCATGCTTCCCGCCATCTGCGGCCGCGTCTGCCCGCAGGAGAACCAGTGCGAGGGCAAGTGCATCCGTGGTAAGAAGTCCGAACCCGTGGCCATCGGCCAGCTCGAGCGCTTCCTGGGTGACCGCCCCGAGCTCGCCTCCACGCCCAAGATGGCCCCCAAGAACGGCAAGAAGGTCGCCGTCGTCGGCTCCGGCCCGTCCGGCATCACCTGCGCCGGCGAGCTCGCCCGCAACGGCTTTGACGTTACCGTCTTCGAGGCCTTCTTCACCGGCGGCGGCGTGCTGGTCTACGGCATCCCCGAGTTCCGTCTGCCCAAGGCAGTCGTCAAGCGCGAGATTGACGGCCTGGAGGACATGGGCGTCAAGTTTGAGTACAACTCCGTCGTGGGCAACATGGCCACGGCCGAGGAGCTGTTCGAGCAGGGCTTCGACGCCATCTACGTGGCGACCGGCGCTGGCCTGCCCAAGTTCCTCAACGTCCCCGGCGAGAACCTGCCCAACGTCTTCTTCGCGAACGAGTACCTCACCCGCGTGAACCTGATGAAGGCCAACAAGTTCCCCGAGTACGACACCCCCACCAAGCACGGCAAGAACGTCGTTGTCTTTGGTGGCGGCAACGTGGCTATGGACGCCGTCCGTACCGCCAAGCGCCTGGGCGCTGAGCACGCCATCATCGCCTACCGTCGTACCGAGGACGAGATGCCCTGCCGTCGTGCCGAACTGCACCACGCCAAGGCCGAGGGCGTCGAGGTTCTACCGCTCGTTTCCCCGCTCGAGTTTGTCGCTGGCGAGGACGGCTCCGTGTGCGCCGTCAAGGTCCAGAAGATGGAGCTCGGCGAGCCCGATGAGTCCGGCCGTCGTCGCCCGGTGCCCATCGAGGGCGCCATCGAGGAGATTCCCTGCGACGTCGCAATCTCGGCTATCGGTACCAACGCCAACCCCTTCGCAAAGAAGATCGGCGGCAAGATGGAGCTCAACAAGTGGGGCTACATCGTCGCCGACGAGGAGACCGGCCAGACCACCGATCCCCGCATCTGGGCCGGCGGCGACATCGTCACCGGTGCCGCTACGGTCATTCTGGCGATGGGCGCCGGCAAGAAGGCCGCCGCTTCCATCACCAAGAGCCTGCTGGGCGAGTAATCACCTACAGCGTTAGCCATCAAACGGCAAAGTCCCCGTCGAGCACACGCCCGGCGGGGACTTTTTCTATGCCGATCGCCCTACCACCGCAAAGGTGCCTGTCCCCCTTGCGGTGGTTTTGGTCGGCTAGCCTTCGAGCTGCGCCACTTTGTAGCGGTAGGCTGCAGCGATGACGTCTTTACAGCCCTCGCGTCCCAGCTTGGCGCGGTTGACGACGATATCCTTGCCGCTCGTCATCTTCCACTTGCCGGCGCTGTAGCGCTTATAGAACGCCTCGCGCGCCTTCTGCTGCTGTTTGACCAGCTTGGCACCTTTCTTTTTGTTAAGTCCGCGCTTCTTGCGCACAATCTCGACGCGGTCCTCAAAGGGTGCGGTCACCAACACGGCAATGTGGTTGGGGTTGTTACGCAGCAGGTAATCGGACAGGCGACCCTCGATAATGCAGCTCTCGGTCTCGCCCAGGTCCAAAATCACCTGGCTCATCTTTTGAAACAACTTATCCGAGTACGAACGCGCATCGTAGCGGTCGGGCAGAAACGCCATGTTCTCCACGGCCAGGCGCTCATCATAGGCGGCCATCTTATCGAGCGACTCGCCCGCGCGCAGCGACGCACGCACCAGCAGCTCGTTGTCATACAGCGGAATCCCCAACTCGTCGGCAAGCATGCGACCAATCTCGTGGCCCTCGGCGCCAAAGTCGCGCGCGATGGTAATGACCACAGGATTCTTCTTATTCTCCAGATCGCTCATCGCGATTCCTTTCTAACAAATGAGAAATAGGCGATTCCTGATTCCCATTTTGTCACTTACGACCGTCCTGGTTTCCCAAGTGCGGAAGATTGCCCCGAAAGAGGAGCGCCGCGTACTAAATGTACGCAAGCGACGATTGAGGGGCAAGGTGCCGCGCTTGGGGAAGCAGGACTATGCGGCTACGATGCGGCGCTGATATGCTCGGACCAGCAGCGAGATACCAAAGTTGAGCACAAAGTACATCGCAAACACCAGGCCGTAGAGCATAAGCACCTGCGACAGGTCGATCGCATGGGCCATCACGACGTTTGCCGTGTACATGAGCTCGGCCACGTTAATACCCGAAAGATACGAGCTGTCCTTGATGACGGTCGTGCACTGGCTAAACAGCGCCGGAATGATCGTCTTAAACGTCTGCGGCAGAATGATGTAGCGCATGGTGGCAAAGAAGCCAAAACCCTGGCTCTGCGCCGCCTCAAACTGGCCGCGCGGAATCGAGTTGAGGCCGCCGCGCACAATCTCGGCCATAACGGCGCTGGTAAACAGCGTAAAGGCGATGGTCGAGATCACAATGTCCAAGCCCTGCACCGTAAAGTAGATAAACAGGATCCACAGCAGGTTCGGCGTGCAGCGGAACAGCTCGATATAGGCGCTCACCAAAATACGGAACGGGCGGGGCGCATAGCTTTTAACGAGCGCCAGCACCGTGCCAAAGATGAGCGAGAAAAAGATCGACAGCGCCGAGATCTCGATGGTCTTAACAAAGCCGCCCCAAATGTAGAGCAGGTTGGTCGCGTTGAAGATTTCCATGCGCTAGGCCTCCTCTACGTTGTCGAGCCCCAGCTCAGCCAGGCTCACGCCGCGCGGACGCTCCTTGGAGCGGCGCTCGAGCCACTGCACCAGCATGGCGAGCGGGAAGCAGATGATGAAGTACATAAGGCAGCAGACGATGTATCCCTGCAGGTAACCGTACAGACTCACAAAGTTGTCGGAACGGTACATAAGGTCGCCGCCGGCCACAAGCGCCAGCACCGACGTGTTCTTGACCAGGTTGAGCGCCTGGTTACACAGCGGCGGCAGAATGATCTTGAATGTCTGGGGCAGCACGATGTACCAGTACGCCTGTGCACGGGTGAAGCCCTGGCTCTGGGCCGCCTCCATCTGACCGCGCGGAACGGCCTCGATACCGGTGCGGATGACCTCCGAGATGTAGGCCGCGTGATACAGGCCCACGCCCAAGAAGCCCAGCACGAACGGCGCGATGCGCACCGGCTGGTCGGCACCGGTTATGGCCTGCAAAAACTGCGGACCGGCCATGTACATAAAGAGCACCTGCACGGGCAACGGAGTGTTCTGGTAAAACTCCACGTACACACGGCTTATGGCGCGCAGCACGCGCGATCGAGTGGTAGAGAACACGCCCAGCAGCGTGCCCAGCACCAGCGACAACAGCAGGCCGGCAACAACCACCTGCAGCGTCACACCAAAGCCCTCCCAGAAGGGCCCCATGTTTTGGAATGTCGTCGACCAGCGGTCGGCGTCAAACAATCCTTCGAGCATTTGATTCCTTCCTACGCCGAGCGCTTACACAAGACCCCAGGTCTTGACCTCTTGGTCGAGCCAGCCATCGGCCAGGCGATCGCAAATCACCTGATCGACCACGGCCGAAAGGTCGCAGCCTTTCTTGGTCGCCACGCCGTAGCCCTGCTCGCCAAACTTGACCTCGGGCTGCAACAGCTCAACGGTCTCGTTCATGTAACCGGCCAGCGTGGAGCGGTCCATGGCAAAGACGTCGATATTGCCGGCGTCGAGCGAACTCTTGATGATAGGGTAGCCGCTAAAGGCCCTAAACTCGGGCTTGCAGCTAAAGCCGTTGTCCTTGATCATCTGCTCGATCAGGCCCTGCGTGGTAGCGCCCTGGCTCACGCCAATGACCTTGCCGTCCAAGTCCTCAATCGAGGTAAAGCCCGAACGCTTCTTGACCATGAGTCCCACGTAGTCGGTGCGGTACGGCGTCGAGAAATCCCAGCTCTTCTTGCGCTCGTCGGTGATGGTGTAGGTCGCCGCGACCACATCAAGCTGGCCGTTATCGATCAGCGGGCCGCGCGTCTTGGGCGTTACGTCGGTAAACTCGACAAGCTCCTGGGCACGGGCCTCCTTATAGCTCACGCCAAAGACGGCAGCGGCGATCTGGTAGCACAAATCGACTTCCATGCCCTCAAAGCGACCCTTGGCGGTGTCGTAATAGCCATAGCCGGGAACGTCCTTCTTAACGCCGGCATTCAGATGTCCGCGCGACTTGATGGCTGCAAGCTTGGATCCCTTGTCGGAGCCCTCGCCGCTGGTGGAGTTGCCGCAACCGGCAAGCGCGGTCCCCGTCAACACGAGCATGCCGGCGCCAGCCAGCTGCAAAAAGTGACGGCGCGACACGGCCGCCCTCGTCATATCCGTCATGTCCATCACCGCGCCTAGTGCAGAATCTTGGACAGGAACTCGCGGCAGCGCGGGTTCTCGGGGTTATCGAAGAAGTGCTCGGGCGTACCCTCCTCCAGAATGCGGCCGTCCTCCATAAAGATGACGCGGTCGGCCACCTGGCGCGCAAAGCCCATCTCGTGCGTCACGCAGATCATGGTGATGTCCTCCTGCGCGAGCTCAATCATAACGTCCAGGACTTCCTGGACCATCTCGGGGTCGAGCGCCGAGGTCGGCTCGTCAAACAGGATAATGGGCTGCTTGGTGCACAGGGCACGGGCGATGGCGATGCGCTGCTGCTGACCACCCGAGAGATTCTGCGGATACTCGCCGGCCTTATGCGCCATGCCGACGCGCTTGAGCGCGGCGATGGCGATCTCGGTCGCCTCCTCCTTGCTCTTCTTTTGCAGCTTGATGGGCGCGAGCGTCAGGTTGCCCAGCACTGTCATGTTGGGATACAGGTTGAACTGCTGGAACACCATGGAACTATACTTGCGAGCCATCTCCAGGTGATTCTTTTTGGTGAGCGGCGTACCGTCGATGACGACCTCGCCCGACGTAGGCTCCTCCAGATAATCGACGCAGCGGATGAGCGTCGACTTGCCCGAGCCGGAAGGCCCGATCATTACGAGTTTCTCGCCGCGCTTGACGGTGAGATTGATATCTTTGAGCACATGCAGGTCGCCAAAGTACTTGTTGAGATGCTTGATCTCGATCATGTCTGCCATGAATGTCCCTTCCCTGCGTTTACACGAGTTGAACTATTGTACGGAAAGAACCACGTTTCCGCAGCCCACACTACATCCCCGTAAAGAACCCGCAATCTTCCACCCACTCATTAGGCACTCATTGGGGACAGACTTAAATGAGTACCCACAACCGCCCTTGTTGAGCATAAGTCAGCGAAAACCCGTACACGCGAGCAAGGTGACGTGAAATGAAAGGGCGCAGACCTTATGGTCGCGCCCTTGAAATTGAACGTCAGATTGCCGCGTGTACGGGTTTGCAGCGTCGAGCCGTTACGCGGTTTGGTAAAACCGCGTAACAAATTACGCCAATTTCGCGCCGACGATCTTTGCTGCCGCCGGCTTATCGAAGTTACCGCCAGTGGCCTTACCCAGAGCGCCCATGACCTGGCCCATCTGCTTCTTGGACGTGGCGCCCAGCTCGGCGATAACCTGCTCGATCAGGGCCTCGAGCTCCTCGCCCGAAACCTGCGCGGGCAGCAGACTCTCCAGAATCTTGACCTGCTCGGTCAGATTGTCGGTACGCTCCTGGTCGGTACCGGCCTTGATGGACATCTCCAGCGTCTCGCTCGTCTGCTTAATCAGACGTTTGATCATGCTGTTGACGTCTTCCTCGGTCACATCGCGGCGCTCGTTGACCTCGATATTCTTCACTTCGGCCTTAACCTGGCGAATGATAGAAAGGCGAACCTTGTCCTTGGCCTTCATGGCCGCAATCATTTCCTTCTGCAGCTCTTCGTTGGTCATCTGCAAATCCTCCTCAATAGTGCGGGCGGCACTCGCACGAGCGCCGCCCCATGATTACTTAGTCGTCGACGAATCGTCGGTCGAACTCTTGGTGACGCCCTTCAGGCTGACGTTGTACGGCACATCCTTGGGCATGGGGTTGACGGTGATGTCGGCATCTTTTTTGTACTGCTCCAGCCAATCGCTGTACGCGGCGCTTGCCGCCTGCGTCTTCACCACGTTGGAGACGTACTTCTTGATGTCCTTGGGCACCTGTTTAATGTCATCGACCTGGCTATCGACATGGAAGTAGTCGGTGCACTTGATGATGTGGTAACCATACGTCGACTCGACGACGTCGCTTACGTCGCCCTTGTTAAGGCCTTCGAGCGCCGCCTGATAGCTGTCGACGAAGGTGGTGAGCTTGTCCCAGCCCACATCGCCCTTCTTATCCTTGGAGCCGGTATCGTCGGAGTACTGCTTTACGGCGTCCTCAAAGCTCAGCTCGCCGGAGTTGATCTTGTCCAGGCACTCCTGCGCCTTGGCCTTGGCGGCGGCCTTGTCCTCGTCGGAAGCGTCAGAATCGACCTTGATCAGGATATTCGACGAACGACGGGCGTCATTGTATTTGGACAGGTTCTCATTGATGTAATCGACAATCTCGCTGTCCTTGGGCTTGCTGGTGGGTGCCACGGCATCCTTGAGCTTCTGCTGCGCCAGGCTCTCCTTGAGCGAATCCTTGTAGGTGTCCTCGGTGTAGCCGTAGGTCTTAAGCGTCTTCTTAAAGGTCTTGGCGCCGCCCGCGCTCTTGCACGCGTCCTTCCAAGCCTTCTCGACCTCCTTGTCCGACACCGTCACGCCGTTTTCCTTCTGCGCCTGCTGAAGCAGAATCTGCTGCGTGTAGGAGTCGATGAGCTGCTTGCGGTACTTCTTGGGCGTGAGGTCGTTGTCGACCAGATACTGTGCCCAGTCCTTGTCCTTGGTGTAGCCGTAGGACGTGCGCATGCTCATAATCTGCTTGGTCACGGTGTCCTCGGTGAGGTTGGTGCCGTTGATAGTGGCAGCCACGCCACCAGTGAGCTTATAGCCCGAGCTGGCGCTTTCGGTCTGCGACATCAGGCCGGAGCACGCCATGGCCGAGACGGAGAGCAGCATCGCCAGCACGCCGATGACCACCAGGACAATCTTGACGGTCTTGGACACATAGGTCTTGCGCTGCTTCTTGCGAGAGCTGGAGGCGGCGCGGGACCGTTGCTCGGGCGTCGGCGCGACCTCGGGGTTCTTTTTCTTATTTGCCATGTTTGGCCTTTCGCATCACGAATCGAACAAACGCCATTGTGTCACAACGCAGCCCCCGCGACACACCTGGTGCATGGGAGACGGGTTAATCTGCACCATTTTGGTGCAAAGGGGACAGGTCTGGCAGTTGACAGTTAGGGACGTTCCTTTTCTGCCGGCGGTTAGGGACAGTCCCCCAGTGCCGGCCTTAAAAGTGGCGGCGGATGGCGTCGACCATGCCCTGGGGCGTGGTCTGGCCGAGTACATCGGCTGCAGCGTCGGCATCCATAAAGATATTCATAAGCGCTTGCAGGGCCTCGACCTGGCCGCCCGGCTCGGCGATGCCCAGATTGATGACGATTTGCGCCGGCACCGGGGCGCCCATGCCCGCCATCGCGTTGAACGTCACAGGTGCGGCGGGCTTTACCACCGCGATATAGGGCTTGGCCACAAATCCCGGATCGGTATGCGGAATGGCGATGTTTGCCGCCGGCATGGCGAGACCCGTAGGATAGGCGTCCTCGCGTGTGCGGACGGCGTTGAGCCAACCCTCGGCAATGTAGCCGCGCGGAGCGAGCTCACCCTCGAGGCGCGCAAACACCTCATCCGGTGTCGCACACTCCCAATCAAAAAACACCAGCTCAGGCATAAACAGCGCTTCGTTATCCGCCATATCGTCCTCCAAAGTTGCATGAGGGCCACAATGCTCAATATGATAGCGAAACGAGTATGCAAGGTTAGTCGAGTATCCCAATGAGCTCGAGTGCACGCGCGGGTGTCAAGCAAACCTCGGGCATCGCCTCCAACATGCGTCGATCACTCGTGACTACGTAGTCGACATCCGCTGTGTCGCCCGAAGCGATGATGAGGTTGTCCTCAAGATCCGGCATGCGCTTGCCAAGCATTCGTGCCATCTCACACTCCGCCAACGAAAGCGGAGAAGCGGTTGCCACCTGCATCATATGCTCGATACAGGCCCATGATGCCGGAGCAAACGACACGTTTACTCCGTTCGCATTCCGCCGGGCTAGTCGCCGAGGCAAAATATAGAACACGTCCTTTGCCGTCGTTGGCGTATACAGAAGGTCGATCTTTCCTGCCTCGGAAAACTCCACCAGGTGCTTCGCTTCGTCGAATGCCCCCTCTTGCAGGTAATAATCAAGCCACACATTCGTATCCACAAGCAGGCGCTTTGCCTCGATCATCGGCAATTCGCCTCCATGTCGGCAATCATCGCGTCATACATCTCATCGCGTACGGCATCCCAGTCTTCCGCAGACGATTCAGCTGGCGCAAAATCCGAAGCGCTTAGCCCCAACGAGGAAAAAGCTAGCCCACACCCCTGCTCGGCAAGGCTCTTCGCGCGGGACACCTCACGCTTATCCGCCACCATAAATCCCGGCAACGCTTGATGCTCGACAAGATAGGCCCAAAGCGCGCGAATGGCATCACTCGGCCCCAATCCATTGCGAGTCAGGACCGCATCGCCACCAGCCTTGAGCATAGGATCGATTCGTGTGTTGAGCTGCACCGTTGCTGTACCCATAGCGGCTCCTCTCTACCTGCTAGCAGTATAGCAGACATGAAAGGCCACGCAAAAGGACCCCGCCTGCACACGGGCGGAGCCCTATCGGATTTCTTGGAATGGAAATGACGCCCATCACGTTATCCGGAGTCCAAAGTCAAAGAGGCAATAAAGGCTAAGGGGGCTCATATGATTCCATAAGCCCCCCAGCCTTTTCGATAGTTAAGTCACAACAGCGCTTCGTCATTAACAAACAAAAGCTGTCTCATTTTCCCACTTCTGCCCTTTAGGCCCAATACGGAATATACCTTCGATATTTGGCGCCCGCATCCTCGTCCTCTTCCTTTATCAATGCCTCTTCCAGGCACCCTCTGATTAGACGAGACATCGCCACCGTGTTTTTCTTTTCATCGGAAAGTCCAAAACGCTCTCGCAGTGACTGATTGCTCATCGACTCGCCTTGGGCGTACAAAAGACAAGCATGCCAGTACACAGCATTTTTTCGTTCGCTTTTTTCATTCGAGTATATGGGCAGTCGCAATAGAGCGTCACGAGCGTTCCCAGCCCGCCCTCACTCTTATTTGATAACGAGATGTTAAATAGATGATAAATAGAATTGTGCGCAATTTGAAGCTGAAGGCCAAGTTTTCTGATCGTTTTCCCAGATAATCTCAATGCTGGAAGCTTTGTTCTCTGCGAAAGAGTCGACTACCGTAATTGACAGGCAAGAAGATATGGCCCCGGCGTCAAAAGGAACTCAAGCAGCAGGGAATGTGATTAAACTAGTGACTATCGCCAAGTAAATGGGCGTTGTCCTTATCCAGCATCATGTCCTTCGAACAAATCGAGCGGCAGCGGCACAGCAACGAAAAACACAGCTGGCAAATAGTGGCGCAGCGGCACTCCATTTTTATGTATTTCTGAAATTTCCGAAAAAGCCAGAATCTCATTAGCATTTGATAATGCCCCCCCCCCGACGACGTATCTTATTCTTGGTTAGCATTTGTTAACGATATGTGCCCGTTGGAGCGATTCCGTGTCCCTAGATCCGAATTTTTTCTGTCAGTACGCCCCTTGCGACAACCAAAACCTATTAGCCGAGCTAGTGGCAATGGCTTCAATCCGGCAATTTCAAAAAAGGGAAATTATCCTTGAAATGGGTACCCAGCAAAAATGGTTTTACCTTTTAAAACAGGGGGTAGCCTGTTCGTATTCTCTACAAAGCGATGGTTCGGAAATCACTGACTGCATAATGGCGGAACCGGGCATGCCTGTAATGCCTAGCCCCGAGTTTGACATTCCATCTCCGACTTATATTGAAGCTTTAACAGACTGCACGCTCGTTCTTCTTAAGATAAGCGATGTTCAAAATAAAGCCCAATATAATCCAGGACTTGCAACTCTCATTAACCGATATCTATCAAGGGCTTGGCATGATCATTATAAAACCGAATCCGCGCTTAGGCTGCTGCCGGCTCGCGACCGCTACAAATGGTTCCTCGAAGAGTATCCGGGGGTTATCGATAGGGTCCTCCATTCGCGCATCTCATCATTTTTGGGTATGTCGCCGATCACGCTTTCGCGCGTAAGGGAAAACATATAGCAGCGAAACGCTATTTCCTTTTACGTTTTATCTCGACGGTTATTGCTGAGCCGCATTCAGGACAAAAGTTAATCTCTCTACTGTATGCAACCCCACACTTCTTGCAATAACGCCATATGTCGCCCATATCAATAGGGCTAGCGCATACTTTACAGAATTGAGCATCTATCTCGTTTTTTGTACCGCAGCATTGGCATTCGATCTCATCGCAGCAATTGGGACGTTTTTTCATTGGAGGGATCGGACAAGGATGACGTCTTGGCACCAAGTCTTCAATTTGGGCATAACAGAGGCGCTGGCTCTCTTTGATGTTTATCAGCATGCCGATTCGATGCTCGATACTCGACCGTATTTCATCTTCGCCCTCGCTTTTAACGATATCGTCGCATAACGCATCCACTAGAACCTGATAGTCATCTTCAAGTCTTCGCGCTTCTTCTTCAAGATCATAAATCAACTCAATGCGCGGCGTGGATCGTTCACCTGCATCAAGATGGAATGGCTCATGATCAACTGGCAGCAGTGGCATATATCCTCCTCATAGCCCGCCTGTTAACTATCGCAATCAATTACTAACCAGCCATTGTCGCAAAAGGCGATGGCGGTCTGGTCCCCAACATACAGCACCCCAGCAGACATAACATGTCGCTGCGGCACAATGACATCATCTGTCTTGCGCCACGCATTAAGGCCTTTCGTTTCAACCGCGCAATCTCGACACAGCTACTTGCGGCCTCCGTTCCGAATTTCCCAGTATTTAATGTCATCCAACGTTTCTTGGATCCGATCCATCTTGGCATCACGCAATAAAAAAGCCATGCCCTGACGTCACTCGCGACAAAAATTGCATGCCCGTATCAAGCCAAGATGAATCACGGCCAACCGAAGATGGTGGCATATCCATATTCTTCGCTTGACCTTTAACATCGATCACTTGCCACTTAACCTAAGTCTTTCCAGAAGCCAATGGCGGCCGAACATCGTTGACTTAAAGCTTGTTGGCAAGATAAACCAAATCACCGGGTGTCCAAATTAAATCGGGCACCCGGCTACCAGTATTCTTATATTTCTGGCCCAGCTATGCATTTCAGTCATCAATAAACGCTATATCGCTATCTAATGCAGTCTAGACTATGCTCCTGATTGCACCCTCCGCTTGGGACAGGAGCCCTTTCATCTTTTTCTTTTGCATCCAGCCATTAACGCCCGTTAAATCGGATTCGCCCAAGAGAGCATCGCCCATCCATCCCTCAAGCACAATTTCCCTTTCGCCAAAAGCGATCGTAAAATTACGCTGCAGCATTAACACGCCGTCGCCCTTCGACCAACAAGGTTCACCCTTAATTAGTTTCTGTTGAAAACCGGCGCCCTCAATAATGCTCTTCCAAATCTCTAAGACCCTTGGCGTATCAATTTGACCGTGCGCACAAATCGTTATCGTTGTCCTCGGCATCTCAAGCCCCTTCTTATTGACCCAACTCTTGACCACAGTTCGGACAATGTTTTGCATCTCCTATAATCCGGGTTTGGCAATAAGGACATACTTTGCCTTTATTCCGCGTCGAATCAATATCAACCACATTCTTGGATGCATAGCGCACACTTAGAAATAGAAGCGCACCGACAATCAATAGAACGAATCCGATTCCAATAATTGCTAAAACCGAAAGCTCCATGCTGGTAAGAGGGGCTTTAAACGTATAACGATGAGATAACATCGCTTTTGTTATTAGCCCGTAGACCAGCGCAAAAAGACCCAAGCCAAATGACAGCAATGCAACGGTTTCCTTTTTTGGTTTCATTAGCCCCACCCTCCAACGAGACAATTAACCCTTCAAAATCTCGCAATCGATATGGCCCCACCGTTCAAATTTCTAGAAAACATGGTGGCTTTAATGCCATAGCCCTCGTTTGGGCTCGAAATCAAACACGAAATTTTTTAGACGGATTTTATTATCCACGCTGGCAACAAACAGGCATTAGCATTTGATAACGCCCCTGTGACAGACCGCAGTCGAAGCACCATAATTGTCGACGGAAGAACCGCTTTGAAGTTCCACAAGCTGCCCGCGAAAAAGGATCGAAAATAATTGATTTCGGCCAAAACAAACTTGTTTTCACTTATTAGAAAAGGGCATAGCCAGAGCGTATGGCCTCTCAGCCGACGGAGATGAAGTAACCGATTGTCTCGTCTTCGTTCCCGGCACTCCGGTTATGCCAAGCGCAGACACAACAATGCCCTCTCCTGAATGTTTCGAAGCTTTAACGGATTGCACTCTCATTAAGCTTAAAATATCGGATTTCTGCAGAGCAGTAGAAAGCATCCCTCAACTTTTGTCCATTTATAATTCGTTGCTTGAGAGTGCATGACACAATCACTGGAAAGTCGAAAACGTCATCGGGCACCTCAGCGCAAAGAATCGATATGAATGGTTTCTGAGGGAATATCCTGGACTGATCGATGCTATTCCCCATAGGAATAGCATCGATTTCTCGAATGACTCCGGTAACCCTGTCTCGTGCGCGAAGTCAGCATCGAACTCAATCGGCATCTGAGCAACAACCGCACTAGCAGCAAACGGCTCAATCTGAGCAAAAAGAGGATGCGGACTGGTGAACAATTTTTACTTTAATGTGTGCCGGGCTCGTGACAATGATGTTTGTCACGAGCCCGGCACGGTATTCATCTATGGCATTCCCCATCTTCACACGGTCGGCGTGCCTTAGCTCTCATTCTCTCGTGTACGTTTCGTTGTTGATAACAAGCTCATCCCCATTGAGAAAATAGAGCCTATCATCCGCCTCTTCAGCTTCCTCTTTGCTGCTGGCTTTCTTCCAATGTTGAGAGCTGATATTTCCTTGACTGCTACTTAGAACCAATGTCTCGTCTTCTTGAATCGTATAGCGATCGCAGCTTTCCAGCCACGCACCGTTATAGGTAAAAGGAACCGAACAATCACCATTCTCATCAAATTGGAGAATTTCGTCTCCGTCGTCGTTTGCCCAAGTTCCAACAATCGACTTCTCACCACATCCAACTAGACCAATCAGCGGGACAGAAGCCGCGGCAACGGCCATTTTAATTGCTGTTCGTCTCGAAAATAATTGTGCACCCATCTTTGCTCCCAACAGACAGCACCCGTACAAAAGATAATTTGATTATCCCCATAAGATTATTTAGCGCATTATCATTTGATTATGGTCCGGCGTATCCCGAGCACAAAGAAGAGCAAATGGCTCTATTAGGCTAAATTAATCTCTTGCCGGAGCGCGCCTCTTGGCGAAGCAATTGGACTATGAACATCAAGCTGTAGCGATTGTTTGCCTCAAACAACGTAGATCGCAATGCATAAAAAATGGCGGCTAAGCGCACCTCTAACGCTTAACCGCCAACACGAACCAACGACTAGCGCGCCGGGTCAATTGCGACCTTGCCGCTCTCCAGCACGTGGACGCGACCGTCGGCGAGCATCTGCACGACCTCGGGATACAGCACATGCTCGATCGCATGGATGTGCTCCTCGAGCATGTCGACATCCCAGCCTTCCTCGACAGCCAGCGCGCGCTGGGCGATGATGGGGCCGTTGTCGTAGATCTCGTTGGCAAAGTGCACGGTCACACCGGTCACCTTAACGCCGCGGACAAAGGCATCGTCGATCGCATGCGCGCCGGTAAAGCTCGGCAGCAGCGCCGGATGCAGGTTGACCACGCGATTGGGGAACGCCGCCAGCAGCGGCGTGTGCACCATACGCATGTAGCCGGCCATGACCACATATTCGCAGCCGCACTCGAGCAGCTCATGCGCGATAATCTCGTCGGCGGCGATAGGGTCAGCATAGACATCCTTGGAAAGGGTCAGCGTCTGGATGCCCGCACGCTCGGCGCGCTGTAGGCCCTTGGCCGAAGGACGGCTCGACACCACAAGCTCAATCGAGGCGTTGAGCTTGCCGGCGGCGATAAGGTCGATCAGCGCCTGCAGGTTGGTACCCGAACCGCTGATAAGCACGCCAATCTTGAGCGGCTCGGCCGTATCGGTGCCGGTCGGACGGGTGTAGGGCACAAAGCCCAGGCCCTCGACAGCAGCCATCTGCTCGCTAGCGCTCATCGGAGTACACGACCTTACCGGAACCCTCAACGCACTCGCCCACGCGGAACGGCTTCTCGCCCAGCGCGACCAGGGCCTCGGTCACGGCAGCTTCGTCTTCGGGGGCAACGATCAGGCACAGGCCGACGCCCATGTTGAAGGTCTTGCATGCCTCGTTGGGCGCGAGCTCGGCCTGACGCGACACGTAGGTGATGACGGGCGGAACATCCCAGCCCATCTCGGCGCCGTTACGGGTGACCACGGCGTCGACGTCGTCGGCGAGCGCGCGGTTGAGGTTCTCGGTAATGCCGCCACCGGTGATGTGAGCAATGGCGTGCACGTTGGCGTCGCCACGCAGCAGCTCCAGAATCGGCTTCACATAGATGCGCGTGGGAGCCAGCAGAGCATCGGCCAGCGAAGCACCGCCGAGCTCCTCGAGCGGACAGCTCAGCTCCTCGGCCTTAGCGGCGGCCTCGGGCGTGCCCGGTTTGATGCCGTCGACGCCGATGACCTTGCGCACGAGCGAGTAGCCGTTGGAGTGCACGCCGGTGGAAGGCAGACCCAGGATCACATCGCCGGGGCGAACGTTCGCGGGGTCAAGCATCTTGGGACGATCGACGACACCCACGGTAAAGCCGGCGAGGTCGTAGTCGGCCGGAGCCATGACGCCCGGGTGCTCGGCCATCTCACCGCCCACGAGCGCGCAGCCCGCGAGCTTGCAGCCGTCGGCAACGCCCTTGATGATCTTTGCCATGTGCTCGGCCTCAATGTGACCGATGGCAACGTAATCCAGGAAGAACAGCGGCTCGGCGCCCGAAGCCAAAATGTCATTGACGCACATGGCGACCAAGTCCTGGCCCACCGTCTCGTGACGGTCCATGATCTGGGCGAGCACGAGCTTGGTGCCCACGCCGTCGGTGCCGCTAATCAGGATCGGGTCTTCCATATCCTTAAGCGCGGCGGCCGAGAACAGGCCGCCAAAGCCACCGATGCCGCCGATGACCTCGGGGCGGTTGGTATCCTTGACCATCTGCTTAATAGCGTCGACGGCGCGGCCGCCCTCGGCGGTATCGACGCCGGCATCCTCGTACGTCACGTGCTTGCTGTCGCTCATCTGAGCCTTCCTCTCCCACTACCGTGGCGCCGCGCGGGCGCCAAACGGTGCTCATAGTTGCGTTCCCTTCGGCGCGCGTCATAACAACACGCGCCGTCATATCAACAAAACAGCAGATAAAACCTGCCAAAATAAACCTGTCCCTAAATGGCAGGTTTTAGGCCTCACTGTGCTCCTCTTCCCAGCTGCGATCGACATATTTCTCGACCACGGCGTCGTCGTCAAAGTGCAGCGGCTTGTCCAGGTTGCGGGGCTTAAAGCCCTCCATGAACTTGTCGCGGCCAAAGCTCTCGGGGATCGCCACGGGATAGCGTCCGGTAAAGCACGCATCGCAGTAACCGCCCTTGGGCATGACCTTAAGCAGGCCCTCGACCGAAAGGAAGGCCAGCGAATCGGCGCCGATATACTCGCAAATCTCGTCGACCGTCTTGTTGGCGCTGATAAGCTGCGACTGCACGTCGGTATCGATGCCATAGAAGCACGGCCAGATTACCTCGGGCGAGTTGATGCGGATATGAATCTCCTTGGCGCCGGCGTTGCGCAGCATCTTGACGAGCTGCACCATGGTGGTGCCGCGGACGATGGAGTCGTCGATGACGACCAGGCGCTTGCCCTCGATGTTATCGCGCAGAGGGTTGAGTTTCATACGCACGCCCATGGCGCGCAGCTCCTGCGTGGGTTCGATAAACGTACGGCCCACATAGCGATTCTTGATGAGGCCCTCGCCAAAGGGAATGCCGCTCTCGTGCGAATAGCCCTCCGCGGGCGGCAGGCCGGAGTCGGGCACGCCGATGACCAGGTCGGCCTCGACGGGCTCCTCATGTGCCAGCTGACGACCCATGTCGTAACGGCAGGCATAGACGCTCTTGCCGTTCATGATGGAGTCGGGGCGGGCAAAGTAGACCTGCTCAAAGATGCAGTTGGCGGGCTCTTCGGCTGCAGGCACGCCCTGCTCGGATACCAGACCCTCGGCGCTGATGCGCAAGATCTCGCCGGGACGGACGTCACGGACGTACTCGGCACCCACGATGTCGAGTGCGCAGGTCTCGGAAGCAACGACCCAGCCGCCGGCGCGCGTGACACGGACGGCGGAGTCGACCGTCGCGGCGCCGTCCTGCGACGGCAGCTGCGAAACGGCTGCGGCATCGGCCTGGTCCAGACCCTCGTCCACCAGCTTGCCCAGCACGAGCGGGCGAATGCCGTGTGGATCGCGGAATGCGTAGAGCGCCTGCTCGTTGATGAGCGTCATGGCGTAGCCGCCGCGCACGAGCTCCATGGTCTTACGAATGCCCTCGCGCAGATGACCCGTACGCTGGGTAAAGTAGCCGATAAGCTTGGTCGCGACCTCGGAATCCGAATTGGAGAGGAACGGCACGCCCAGCTCGATCAGCTGGCGGCGCAGCTCGTCGGTGTTGACTAGAGTACCGTTGTGCGCGAGCGCGATAATGACGCTATTGATGGTAGAGAGGTGCGGCTGAGAGGCTTCCCAGCTCTTGGCGCCGGCAGTGCCGTAGCGCACATGACCCACGGCCAGCTGACCGGAGAGCGTCGACAGGTCGGCGTTGGAGAACACGCGGTCGAGCAGGCCCAGATCCTTGCGGACCATAACCGTGCCGCCGTCACCCACGGCGATTCCCGCCGATTCCTGGCCGCGATGCTGCAGCGCGCGCAGACCAAAGTACGTCAGTCGAGCCACATCGCGATCGGGTGCCCACACACCAAAAATGCCGCATTCCTCATGCAGCTGGTCGGAGTCCGGATCATACGTCGACATGGTCTTCACCTGTCCCGCGGCACGCTCGGCCGCGCGGATGGTTTCTTGAGACATGGTATCCCCTCAGAGCCTCGTATTTTTGGCGTTACCTGCCCTATTATACGCACGGCAAGACAAGCACTCCCGCGCATGAACAGCGCTTTTTAAAAGCCCACCGAGCTAATAATCAGTTTTGTTGCCAAACATTTTATCGGCCTGTCCAGTGCAAGCGCCCGCGCCCCCCAGATGGCCGCCGCGTCCACCGTTGGGGATTACAAAGTTGCAATTGGGACGTTCGTCCTGTCTTTTGGCAGGTCGGCGGCGTATCCTTGTACCTACAGCAAAACGAGAAAGGTTATGTATGGATCGAAACGAACTCGACCCCAGCGTCCCCAGCGCCACGGAGGTCAAGAAGATCCCCCTCATCATTAAGGTGTACGCCGTCCTGTGCATCCTGTCCGGCGTGGGCACGCTCCCTTCGGTCGGCGCCTTTATGTGGCAGGTCATCACCGCGCTCATCAACGGCAACGCCGCCGCCAAGCTCGGCGACAACACGCTCGTCGCGGTCGGCCTTATCGTCGCCGGCATCATGCTCTCTGCGGCAAGCGCCGTCATCCTGATCATCTTTGGCCTGGACCTTATCAAAAACCAGCGCCGCAACGCCGCCCGCCTGTCCTACATCCTTATTGCATTCACCGTCGTCGAGCTTTTGGTCGACGTGATGCTCCAGGGCATCGGGCCCTTCCTACTGCGTCCCGCGATCCAGCTCGGCATCCTCGTTGCACTTTCGGCAACCGTCGACCCCACGCTGCGTCAGGAGCGCGAACTGCAGCGCCGCCTGCAGGAGATGCTCGACCGCGACGCCGCCGCCGAGGGCATGCTCGGCCGCGATGAAACCGGCGAGGGCTACATCAAGCTCAACTACTTCAACCTGTTCTGGGTGTTCTTTGTCTGCTGCATACTCGGCCTGATCGCCGAGGACATCTGGCACATGACGGTCGACGACCCGGGCGTCTATCAGAACCGCGCCGGCATGCTGTTTGGCCCCTTCAGCCCCATCTACGGATTTGGCGCCGTGCTCATGACCATGGTGCTTAACCGCTTCTACAAAAAGAACCCCATCATCATTTTCCTGGTGAGCGCCCTGCTCGGCGCCAGCTTTGAGGTGTTCGTGGGCTGGTTTATGCAGACCGCGTTTGGCGTGGTCTCGTGGAGCTACTCGCACATAACGCTGTTCGGTTTGCCCGATCCGCTCGTGGTCCTCACGGGCGGACGCACCTGCACGGGCTTCGCCTGCCTGTGGGGCCTGGGCGGCCTCATCTGGATCAAGCTGCTGCTGCCGAGGCTGCTTAAGCTTATCAACAAGATCCCCTGGAAGAGCCGCTACTCGGCCACCGTCATCTTTACCGTTATCATGCTGGTCGACGGCGTCATGACGCTGCAGTCGCTCGACTACTGGTACCAGCGCGTTAACGGCACGGAGCCGGACATTCCCGTCGCACAGTTCTACGGAGAGCACTTCGATAACGAGTACATGGAAAACCGCTTCCAGAGCATGACCATGAGCCCCAAGGATGCGACGCGCGTGTAGCGCTCACCGCGCCCAAAACGCAAAATGCCCGCCGGTATCACACGTACCGGTGGGCATTTTTATAAACGATCCTTCTATCGACGCAAGCCTCTACGCCTCGCACTCGACCTCGCTCACACACTCATTTTTGATGGTGCCGACGAGCGCCTGCAGCGCATCGACCACGTGCGGGCGAATGTCCCCGCCGATGAGCACGAGCATGATGTCGTCACCTACGGCAAGCTCGCCGCTTGCCAGCCACACGCGCACATAGCCGATACCCGGCATCGCGCGCGTGGCCCCGATAGCAGACCGTACCTTTTCGGCGTCGTAGTCAAAGACCATGCCGCCCACCCTGCGGCCTGGTGCCACGCCATCGGTCTCGACTCCGCGCACCTCGGCCTTGGGCGTCGCACGCACCACACCGTTATGCGTCAGATACATCCCGCAGCCTGCCGCCGAAGCATCGGCCTTGGCCTCGCGCAGCCAAGCATCAATCGAAGGCATCAATTTGCCACTCTCAAGCATCGTTTCTCCCTTACCGTCGTCGAGTAGCCAATTTGGGACGGGGCCTTTTTAGCTACTCTCGAACAACTTATTCCTCGACCGGCGTGAGCACCATGACGGCGCGCGTGTTGCTCAGCGACAGCGAACGACAGGTCACAAGCGTTACAACCTTAGTTGCCGAAGCGGCACGATCGGTAGCATCACTCGCCACGGCAGAAGCGCCGTCGAGCATCTCGAACAGGTAGTTCTTGAGTCCGTCGTCGCCCTCAAAATTGGTCGTGCGCGCCTTGGCATACGTGTCCTCGACCACCTTGGTCGCCAGCGGACGCAGCTTATACGTCGCATCGCGCGTGATGTAGTACACATATTCAATGCTATCGAACGTTGCCTGGTCAGTCGTATCCGAAATCACGTTGAACATCGACCCATCGTTCATATGGTGGCCGTAGATCGTGGTCTGCTGGTCTACCATTCCCGGCGCGGTGTCATCGCTATCCAGGAAAATGGCACCGGACGCGTTAGCCGTACCGTCAAACAGCGTGTTGAGGTATTTGGAGTTGTTGTTGGTCTGCACCACGGGATAGTTGATATTGGTTCCCGGCACGTAAATCCAACCCACAATCTCGGGGTTCGTCTGAGCAAGCGCATCAAAGTCGATAATCGGCACGCCGCTGGCATCCTTATCGCTTACATATTGCTTCTCGATTTTCTGATACGAATCGCTCGCCTGCTTATAGCCAATCTGGGCATTAATAAAGATAGCGGCGGCGGCGACAATCAGGCCGATACCGATGATGATGAGCAGAATGGGAATAATGGAGCGGCGCTTTTTGCGCGGCGGCTCGGTGCAATCCGACGGCGCGGCATGCGATGAAGACCGGGGCGGCTTCTTAGCGGAGCTATAAGACGAAGGACGATATGCGGCCGGCGCGTCCTGTCGACGATGCGTCGCCGGTGTCACGGGGCGCGGCGCGCGCGGCTGCTGAGGAGAGGATGTCCGACCCTGCTGCGCCGCATGGGCGGCACCCGGCTTCGACGGATCGGGAATCTGAGAAGCCTTGAATCGTTTTCCCTGATAATCGGACATGGCTCTCCTTATACTGCGGTGAAACGGCGGAACGCCTAGGCGTCAGCCATCTCCTGCTTCATCTTCTCGATAACCTTGCGGTACTCGGGGTCGCAAGCACCCAGAATCTGCGTGGCATAGATAGCGGCGTTCTTGGCACCGTTGATGGCAACGCAGGCCACGGGCACGCCCGAAGGCATCTGCACCATCGACAGCAGCGAATCCATACCGCCCAGGTCACTCGTCTTCATAGGCACGCCGATAACCGGCAGCGGCGTAAAGGCAGCCACGACACCACCCAGGTGGGCGGCCTTGCCGGCGGCGGCGATAATCACTTTGATACCGCGATCGGCGGCAGTCGAAGCCCACTCGTGGACCTTCGCCGGCGTGCGGTGCGCGCTCGCAATGACGAGCTCATAGGGCACACCCAGTGCCTCGAGCTCGGCGGTGCAGCCTTCCATAACGCCCAGATCGGACTTGGAACCCATGATGATCCCGACAACCGGCTTTTGATCTGCCATAAACAAAGACCTCCTGTTGAGAGCGGTGACGCGGCGGATCCGCGACCCTTAACTACTGAGAGTAGTATAGCTGCCGATGCTGATGTGTTCGGCGGGAGACGGAACGCTTTGCGAGATTAAGGCCGAAGGGTCGGAGCTTTCCGCCCACATTCAAAAAGCGTGCCCACCGTCCTTGGGTGGGACGGCGGGCACGCTTGCTTAGCTGTTGCTGGGGCTACTTAGCCTTGCTGCGACGATGGAAGAAAGCGCCGATCGCGGCGATGATGGCGCCAAGACCACCGACGGTCGCGGCGGTCGCCGCCGTCTGGTCTCCGGTATTGGGAATCGCCGAACCGTTCTTCTTGCTGCCCTGGGCCTTGTCGCCTGCGGGCTTGCCCGCCTGGTTGCCGCCGTTCGAGCCATTGCCGGAACCCTGGTTGCCCGAGCCGCCCTGATTGCCGGAATCGGCATCCTTGAGGCTCTCAATAGCCAGCTTGAGCTGGTCATAGGCCGCCTGGAGCTGGGTGTCGGAAGCATTCTCATCACCCAAGACGTCCTCGGCGTAGGTAATGGCATCCGTCAGGGCCTTGACAGACTCGGCCGTCTTGCCCCTGGTGTCAGTCTCCTTCGCCTGCTTGACCAGGGCCTTGAGCTGCTTCTTAGTCGGATTCTCGACCGGGGCCACCGGGGTCTTCTCGAGCGCGCCGCGGGCGCTCTCGAGCGCCCTGAGCGCCTGGTCGACCTCGTCCTGCGTGGCGTTCTCGTCGCTCAAGATGGCGCGGGCGCTCGCCAGGGCGTTCTCGAGCGCCGTCCAGGAGGCCTCGGTGTAGTCACCGGCCTTGAGGTCGCCGGCAGCAACCTCGGCATCAACCTTTTCGATCGCGGTAGCGAGATCATCCTTCGCCACCGGATCGGGAACGGCCGTACCGTAGAACTTGAGCTCCGCCACGCTGCAGTAGGCATCGACGTCGCCACCGCCGGCGTGAATCACCTTGACGGTCACGTAGCGACCGCGCGCGGCGCCAAAGCTCATCTGTTTCCAGTCGCCACGGTCGGTGAGTACGTGGCCGTCGTTGTCGAAGGCAAACGTACCCATCGACACGGCGGTGCCCATCTCATAACCGTCGGCAGTGTCGGAGACCAGTATCTCGGCCTCGAAGATATCGCCGTTAGTGCCGCCGTCCTGGCGCGGCAGGAATGTAACGTCGGTGAGATCGTAGTCGCGGCCCAGGTCGACACTCAGATACTGGGGCATACCGGTCCCATGGGCCCAGTCGCTGTGCCAAAGCGTCCGCTCGTCGCCGTCGAGAGCGTTGACGGCGTTGCTGCCCTCGTAGTCGGCCTCACTCGAGAAGCCGGCCACCTTGACGTTCTTGCGGTTCTCGGGCGTGTTGATAAGAATCTTCTCATCGACAGGGCGCATCTTGAGGCCGTCGATTGCCTTCTCGATCTTGGCTGTGGCGTCTGCGACATCCTTCTTGCTATAGCTGCCTTGGCCGCCGTCGAGGAGCTTCTGAGCCGCCTCGACCGCAGCGGTGAGAGCCTTATAGGAATCCTTAGTGTAGACGGACTCGCTGTAGCCCGCGGCCTTGGAAAGCGCTGCCACGAGCGCAGAGGTATCGACACCAGCCTTGACCTCGACCTCATAGGATGCGGTCTTGGAGGGGTCGAGTACCGACGCCACCGTGATCTTTGCCTTGCCGGCCTTGTTGGCACGCAGGTAGTAGCTCACGCTATCGCCAGCCTGAACAGCGGAGACGCTTACCACAGAGGGGTCGGAGCTCTCGACCGTCACATAGGGGTAGCCGGCGCTCTCAGGCGTGGCCTTGGCGTCGACGAGCGTAACGTCGCCTTCAAAGAACTCGGTCTGGTTCTTGCCTAGCTCGACACCCTCGATGGCCTCGACACCCTGCGTGTAGTTGAAGTTGACCTCACGCAGTGTGAGCATCTGGTCACCCGATGCCTCAAGCGGCGTGACCTCGACCTTGGTCGCCTTCTTGCCCTTGTTCTCGGCAGAGAGGCCAAAGGCGTAGCGAGCCCGGAAGGAATCGTACTCCCCGCCCGCGAACTCTTGGGTCGAGCCATCCTCGAACGTCACGACAGCCTTGATCTTCTGCACGGTTCCGTTGCCACCGTTGCGGTTAACGACCTCGACACTATCGAGTTTCGACGGCGTCTTAAATGCGAATGTCATCGTGGTGGGAAGCTTCACGTAACTCGGAAGCTTACCCTCGCTGTCCCAGTTGCCGCTCCAGTTCCATAGGAACTCAAAGCCGTTGTCGCCCTCGTTATTATCGAACAGCGCGTTATAGCTCTTCTGCTGGATAAGTTTCTCGACGTTGGTCCCGTCGTCGGTCGTGAGCTCATCGTTGGTCATCGTGATGTTGAAGGCATCCTGACCGTACTCGGCGACCGTTGGCTGAGGAACATCCGGCATCGTCACCGTGCCGTCGCTCGCAAACTCAAGCGCGTCGCATGCCGGACCGATGAGCCAAGATGTCGAGGGCAGTTCGACCTTGCCGGCGGTCTTGGCCTTGAGCTTGAAACTCGCCACCGCGCCGGTACCGTTGTAGAGCTTGCCATCGCCGCGGTTGGCAAAGGCGAGATTGATAGTCTGCGTTCTGTCCGCGAACTGGACCTTCTCGCGAGACAGGTTCTCCATGCCGGCAGTCGAGCCGTCCTGCGCGATGCTCTCGGACACAAACTCGAACTGGTCGCTCTTGAAGTTGACGAGAGCGCCCAGGGCGTTGACGTTCTTAGCGTCGGCCGCATAGACATCAACGGTGATCTCATCACCGGCCTCGACCTCGGTCTTGCTCGGAATCACCGCGAGCGAACCTGCGACCTTGCCCTTTTGTTTAGTGCCGCCGTCAAGACCCGCCATGGTGAACGAGTAATCGTACACGTCGTAAACGCCGTTATCGTTGAGGTCGGCGAAGTGGTCGCGGATCTGCGAACCGAACGTCGGGGTATCGGGCTCGCGATTCTCGAGGCCCAGATAGTTCTTCATGTTGGAGTAGTCTCCGTCGGAGATCGTGGCCTTGTTGAGGTTGGAGCCCACGGCGAAGCCATCCGTGCCGTCGGTCTTGTAGATGGCAATCTCGGACGCGGAGAAGAAATTGCCGACCGAGGCGAGCGGTGTCATGCGCACGTAACGGGCGGCCACGGTGCCGTCAAACGCTACCGTCTTACAATCAGCGGAACGTGCCCAATCGACCTCCTGGCTCGTCCAGTGGACGCCATCGAGACTCGTCTCAACACGCATCTTGGTCACAGTGCCGTTGCCGGCGTCATCGCGCGGATAGTACTCGAGCTTATCGAGCTTGTAAGCGCGTCCATAGTCAACGGTAAGCGCCTTGCCTAGATCGTTGCCACCGGAGTGGAAACCGCCGTCGCCCGACTGGAACTCATGGTCGAAGGCAAGCTCGGCCTTATGGCTGCCGTAAAGTGAGCCCTCCCAGGTGATTTCCTCGGCGTCGGGGACGTTCCGCCACGGATCGAGTGCGGAGTTCGCCTCGAGCACATCGCTCCAGGCGGAGTAACCCTCGGCGTTGCGTGAACGAATCTGGTAGGTGTGCTTGCTATTGTAGGCGAGGTCGGTGTGCGTGAACTCGGCCGCATCACCCACGGCAAACACAGTGCCGTCGACCTTAAGGTCGTAGGAGGTAGCACCATCGACCTTTCCCCAGGTGAGCTTGATGCTCGTTGGGGTCGTGACGTCCTCGGGGGCAGCAAGGTTCGTGGGTGCGGAGAGGTTCTCGTTGAGGCGATCGGCTGTGAGCGTGGCGTCGGCGTTCACGAAACCGCCCAGCTCAAGCGTCTGCGCCGCTGCAGCAACATCGGTCTTCGCGAACTTGACGTAGACCTTGGGGTTCGTGGTGATCTTGGTGTTGTTGAAGCTCTCGCCCTGCTCGGCCTCGGTGCCGTCCGCATCGCTGCCGTAGTGGTTGAGGTTGGGGGTCTCGCTGTAGAAGTAGACCGCCTGGCCGGCCTCGGGGGTCGCGGCGTCAAAGGCCTCCTGCGAGTCGACCTCAACCACGTTGAGTGCGGATCCGCCGTTCTTGGCGACAACGCTCGTGGGCTTGGCGGACACATTGGCCACGAAGGTCGTGGTGCGGTTGGAGTCGTAGCCGTTGTAGCCGCCCTGCGAGGCCTCGGCGGTAAAGGTCGCGGTGCCGCCTGCGGCCTTGGAGCTGTAGACGGTGCTCACATGCTCACCGTAGGAGATATTGTCGACCGTGCCGTAGGAATCGTCCTCAGTCGTGTTGTTTTCGATGGAGGAGCCGTCGTCCTCGTACTGCGTAAAGGTGCCGTCGCCCTCGGTGGCGAAGAACTCGACGATACGCTGACTGCGGTCGGTACCCTTGGTGTTGGTGTCGCTCACTGCCTCGGGGTTGTTGTTCTCGGCGTACATCGGCACGATAGCGTTGGCCTTCACAAACAGCGGCAGCTTCCAAAGCGGAGCCTCGTAGTTGTTGAGAACCTGGCCGCCGCGATACTGCTTACCCGAGAAGTAGTCGATCCAGATGGTGGGATTCTCGTCGGTGCCGTAGTTGGGGAGGTAGATCCCATTGCGAATGTCGTTGCCGTTCTCATCTGCCTGGGTATCCTGATACACCGGTGCCACTAGGAAGTTCTCACCGAACATATACTGGTACTGTGTCGAAGTGCTTGCGGCGTACTCGGAGTTGTCAGAAAGCAGCATGGCGCGGATCATGGGCAGGCCGGCATCGCCGTTACCCGTGTCGATGTTGGCCGCCGAGGCCGCGCTCGTGTAGATATAGGGCATGAGCTGCGCCTTGAGCTTGAGGTAGAAGCGCGAGATGCCTGTGTAGGGATCGCCGTGCGTCATGGGCGATTTACGGTAGGTGCCCCAACCGTCCATGTCAAGCATAGAGGGCGTGAACGTCTTCCACTGGTAGTCACGCGCAGAGATGATGGGGTCGCCGCCAAAGATGCCATCCATGTCGGAGCCGATGTTGGGGTTGCCCGAAAGACTCTGACCGATATACGTGGGGATATGGAAGCGAATGTACTCCCAGTTACCGCCATACTGGTCTCCGGTCCAAATGCCACCAAAGCGCTGCGTGCCGGCCCAACCATCGAGCGTGATGATGTTGGGGCGCTTGTTAGCGCCGGTCGTCACCGTGTCATAAGCTGTCTTGATGCCATTGAGACCAAAGGAGTAGCCAGATCCAACCCAGGCAACGTCGGTCTTAAGGGTAGTGATGCCTCCCGTCTTGACCTCGGCGTCGAAGTCGCGAAGCAGATGCCACGGGGTCTCAGGGTTGCTGTCGGGCTCAAGGTTGGACTGGGTCCACAAGCCCGTGCTCACACCCTTGGAGTTGGCATACTCGGTGAACTTCTTAAGGTTGTCGACATTGGCACGCACAGCGTTAAGGCGGTCGGCCGAGCTCGCTCCGTCGGAGTTGACGCCGCCGGTCTTGTAGTAACCGTTCTGGCCATAGCCGGCGCCGTAGCCGTCGTTCGGCAGGAACCAGCCGAGTGGCATGTCGTTGTCCTCGTAGTCATCGATAACCTGCCGAGCAGAGAACTGGCGGTCGAAATCGGTCGCTTTCATGTTCTCGGTATCAACCGTAGGGCCCTCACCGTTGAGCGTCTCGGCCGCAAGTGTGCCGTCGAGCTTGTAGCCCGTCGACATGCCAGACTCGTACTTAACGTCGCCCTTCTCGCTCGAGGACTTGCTGCCCTTGGTCTCCCACTTCTTTTGACCCGAGGTCGTTGACCAGCCATCACGGTTATAGGCATTAAGATGACCAAGGTAGAACCCGTACTCGGGCAGCAGTACCGGGTTACCGGTCACCTTGTAGTAGTCCTGCAGCATCTCGGTTGCCACGTTCGAAGCGCCCTCGTTGGTCGCCACGAAGTAGTAGGCATCAAACTCATTCTCGCTGTGCAAAGTCGTGACCGTCGATGAGTCCGTGGAACCGAAGTCGTAGGAACCCTCTGCAAACGTGTTTCGGAGCACGCCGTAGCCGTCACTCGTCCAATAAAACGGGTTGGGCGAGGCAACGCCGCCATCGGTCCAGTTGTTCGTGTTGGAGATGGCGATCGTCTGGTTGGTGTGCAGGAAGCGTCCGTTCTGGGTGCCGCCGCCAAAGAAGTTCTCGGACTTCTCCTTGGCGAGCGTCTGGACGGTACCCTTCTTATCAAGGTCGAGGGACGCGGACTCGGAAACCACGACACGGTCGCCTGACTTGATACTCATCTTGCCAGTCGCCTTGTCCAGGATCACGGTCGCCTTTCCGCCGGTGATCTCGATAGTGTCGCCCTTGTCGGCAACCGTCGCACTCGGCTTGCTGTAGGTGTCCGAGGTATCGGGCTGAGCCTGGATTTTAGCCGTGTGGGACTTACTGCGCGGTGTGGCGTAATCGGAAAACTCACCCTTGGGGTCGACGTTATAACGGAAAATACCGTCCTCGAGGAACGTAATACGGCCCTTGATGCCGTCAGCGAAATCGATGTCGACGACATTCGAGGCAGACTGGGACACGGTCGCTGAGTCGACGCCCTTGAGTGGCGTGGCAATCGCCTGCTGGGGATTGGCAAACACGAGCGTCGCTGCAGTGGCAACGAGGACCGCGCTTCCCTTCACCCACCGTTTCGTAAAAATGGAATTCCTGCGCACCTGGTCTCCTTTCTTCCGAGATGCTGAGGTGCCGAGGACGCCCCCCGGCAGCATGGGAAAACGTATCAAACGGGGATGTTCGGTACATTCCGCACAATGGGGCCACCCGTTACCAAGGGGCCAACTGGTAGTAACCAGATAGCCACCTACTAGGTCATATCAATATATGGGAGCACTTGCGCAACCAAGTTCGGAAGTCCACCAGCGGCAGTAAAATGAGCGTCAACGGCAAGGTGGGCTTAATAAGCCATACCAATTGGTTCTTCAGTCAAATACCAATCTAGTAAAAATGTACTGTTTATCTGGTATTACACAGACCATACCTTTCCCTCGGGAACTGGGCTTCGCGAAGTTTCCCGAGGGAAAGGCTCAGCCGCCACCCTGCGACCTACCGGGGATTGCCATGACGTACGTTGGCTGATTTGGTTTGGAATGAGATGCTGACGGTAGTCAATGGGCGCAACTGTCCCGGGTGCATTTCAAGATGCACCTAAATGTCTGCCTTTATCCTTATAGATTGTCCAGGTAGTCGTCGGCATCATAGGTAAGGCTATAGGCTTTATTCAGAATGCGCACGAGCTCCTGGGCATCGTGCTCGCCGAGCGCTGAGAGTTGTTTCGAGAGCGATGCCACACTCTCGGCTTTTTTTTTCGCCGCGAAATCACGGCCTTCCTCGGTGATGCTCACCAGCACACGCCGACGATCGTTTGGATCGGTCCTGCGCTGAACGTAACCCTTGCTCTCGAGTGAATCCAAGATATGCGACATGCGCGCACGGGAGAATTTCAGCTTCTTGGCAATCTCGGAGGGAATGACGTCACCGTCAATACCCGATAGATACTGTAAAACCGGTGCCTCGCCCACACTGGCGCCGCCGGCAGCACTCAAGGATCCCTTGGCAAGGGAACGTGAGTACACGATCAGTTTTCGAGCGACGTCATCGTAATCCACTGGGGATATTGTCCTTTGCAACTCTAGAAGGGCCATAAAACCGTCATTTGCCGTACATTAGTTAACATTCGCAACAATTATTTATGATACCCCCAACGCGGAAGTCTATTGCTCGTCCTTCTTGCGTCGCATAAGCTCCTCAACGTCGATACCCGCGGCCTCGAGCATGCGCTCGACATTCTTTTTGGCGTTGGTCGTGCCAACCTTAAGCACGATCGAAAGCGGAGTGCCCACCACTAGGCACACGATGCCCACGGGGACACCCCAGCCGGGGCCTCCCTGCATACCCCACATCCCCATCAAAAAGCCAATCGCCACGAGCGAATAGCCCAGGCGCAGCCAAACGTTGAGCCGCTGAATAGCATCGGTCTGCATCTTTGCCTCGCGGATCAAGTCGTCGCGCGAAAGGTCGTGTCCATGTTTCTCGTGCATATGGTCCTCCTCGTGCAAAGCGTGCATTATGCGCAAGTGCATCGTTTATCGAATACGTCATCTTTCAAGAGCAATATAGCGGGTGTCGTATAGGCGATGGAGGTCGCTGGCCATATTGCCCTTGAAGGGCGGCGTAAAATCAGAAGGCCGTGCGGTTGAGGCCGCACGGCCTTACAGGGGGTCAAAGGATGATGACTAGTAGCTCAGCGCCGGGTCGAAGAAACCAATAACAACGCCCACGAATGCGATCACAACGAGGATCAGCATCATGACTATGGGGTTGACCTTCTTCTTGGTCATCATGTACCAGCAGAAGATGATGAAGATCATCGGCAGCAGGTGCGGATAGATGCCGTCGAGCGTGTCCTGGAACTTACCGCCGCCGGGCAGCACCAGGTTGGGGCTGCAGGTGATGGAGACCCAAGTTGCGCCCACGGCACCGATGACCATGGTACCGACCATCACGATGGAATCGCGAAGAGCCTTTGCCTTGGGTCCGACCAGTGCCTCGACCGCCTTGCCGCCGAGCTCATAGCCTTGGTTGTAGGCAAAGCGCATGCCAAGGAACATGAGCAGGTTCCACACGACAATATAGAAGATGGCACCGAGCGGAGAGCCGCCGGTCGAGAGACCGAGGGCGATACCGAGCAGGATCGGGATCAGGGTACCGACGATCAGCGAGTCGCCAAGGCCGGCGAGCGGGCCCATGAGGCCGGCGCGGATGCCGTTGATGGCGTCGTCGTCGATGGCCTCGCCGTTTGCGCGAGCCTCCTCGAGGCCGGCGGTGACGCCGACAATCATGGTGCCGATCTGCGGCTCGGTGTTGAAGAACGCGGAGTAGGTCTGGAGGGCCTGCTTCTGCTCCTCGGGCGTGTCGTAGAGCTCCTCGACGATCGGAAGCATGGCGCACAGGTAACCGAAGGTCTGCATGTGCTCCTGCGAGAAGCAAGTCAGGTTGCCATAGGACCAGTTGCGGAACGACTTGGCAAGCGTTTTCTTAGAGAGCTTTTTCTTCTCTGCCATTAGATGTCCTCCTCTTCCTCATCATCGGAGCCCGAGGCGATAGCTGCCTTGGGAGCGTTTGCGAGGTCGATCTTGAGCGAAGCGATCTCATAGTTGATCAGGGCGAAGAAGCAGCCGATGCCGGCAGCGGCGATCAGGTTGCAGCCCATAACAGCGGACAGGGTGAAGCCGAAGAAGAACGTCAGAAAGTCCGTGGGCTTAGAGATGACCTGCTTGAGCAGGATGGCGATACCGACGGTAGGCAGCAGCGAGCCGACGGTGAACAGCGTCTTCATCGCGATGCCGTCCATGGGCATGTAGGTCTTCATGAGGTCGACCATGGCGGTGCCGCCCATGGTGATGATGAACGTCGGGAGGAACGAGCAGACGATGTGACCGATCCAAGGCAGAACGTTGTTGACCAGGTAGAGCTTGTGGAGATCGCCCTTCTCGAGCCACTTCCAGCCCATGCCCTGCCACACCAGGTTGATGGTGGCGGTGCCATAGAAGAGCACAGTGCCGAGCGTGCCGACGGCGGCACCGAGGGATGCGGCCATGCCGGCAGCCTCAGCGGAGGCGGGATCGATGCCCGAGTTCTTGATGGCGAGGATCGCCAGCGGGATACCGATATAGGACACGGCGCGGACGTCGGCGGAGACGGTTCCGCCGGGGGTCACGAGAGCGATGTAGACAACCTGGATGGCAGCGCCGACGAGGATGCCCGTCTGCATATCGCCCATGATGATGCCGACGATGAGGCCGGCGACCAGAGGACGACCCAGAGTGTAGTTGCCGATCGTCGTGCCGCCCATGCCAGGCAGTGATGCCAGGCAGGCGAACAGGCCGAACAGCGCGGCTTGGAATGCATTGATTGCCATGCTTTCCCCTTTCTTTATTCCTCAGCCCCTTTCACCAAGGGCTGTAGATACCAAAATGCGGCTGGCGCCTAACTAGAAGCCAAACTGACCGCGGAACTTGGGCCACTCACCGATGGACTTCTCCTTGATAAGGGCGAACTCGACCGTGTAGCCGGCGTTGGTGAGATCCTCGAGCGCCTGGGCCTCTTCCTGCGTGATCGACTGGTTGTTGCCAAGCTTGGTGGTGCCGGGACGATCGTTGCAGGGACCGACGATGATGCGGTCCATGCCGGGCTTAAAGCCAAAATCGACGAGAAGTTCCTTCATGTCGAGCGGGTTCTTGGTGATCAGGAAGTACTTGGTGTCGGACTTGAGAACCTTCTCGGAGACCTCCTTGAAGTGCTCCTTGGTCCACACGAACGTCTTCTTGCCCGAGGCACTCTTGTAGGCCTCCTTGAGCACGGGGTTGGACGCTGCAGCGTCGTTGACGGCGATAAGACCGTCGCAGGGATACTCGAGGGCCCAACGGGTAACGGTCTGTCCATGGATCATACGGTCATCAATACGGATGAACGAAATCATGCGTTCTCCCTTTCTTTATCACCGGGGGTCTTTCCTCTTAACCCCCGCTCCATCACGAAAATTTGGGCGGATGCGCTGCCTAGATGTCGTCGTCCTCGTCGTCGGCGTCATCGGTCGGGACAACGAGCTCGGACATACCGTTCTTGCCCTCCTGCAGCATCATCTGCTTGAGGGAATCCAGGTCCATGGTGGCAAGCCCCATCATGGCGGTCATAGCCATGGGCAGATTCATACCGCCGAAGGCAATGGTGTGGGCGAGCAAACCCTTCTCGGCCAGCGTGTTCATGGCATTGGTGAGCGGCGATCCGCCCAGGATGTCACCAAGCAGGACAACCTCGTCATCGGCGGTAACGGGAGCGAGCATCGCCTTGACGTTCTCGACATACTCGTCAGCGCCCATGCCGTCCACGAGACTCGTCGACAAGATGTTCGGGGCGTCATTGCCGAGCATCTTGAGGACACTGTGCAGTCCGGGAGCGAGCGTTCCGTGACTGACCATTACCAGATACCGCATGCGGTCTCCTCTCGACCTGCCGTGTGTCGCACGGCTTTGCTTTTTGCTGAGATTATTGTTGCGCCGGGGCATGCTCGGTACAAGAAAATAGTTGCGAACGGCAACTA
This sequence comes from uncultured Collinsella sp., assembly GCA_959596495.1. Taxonomy (GTDB): domain Bacteria; phylum Actinomycetota; class Coriobacteriia; order Coriobacteriales; family Coriobacteriaceae; genus Collinsella. Next base: position 34,367 of record CAUFXK010000002.1, read on the forward strand.
TTCATCGGTTAACGGTAGCAACTATTTTTGTGCCTAAATTATTTTTCTTCTAATTATTTTTAAAATAGCAGGTAGATTGCCTGATAAATGTTTTATGTTCCTTATGCACCATACATACCAGCAAGAATCGGGCCTGGCATCTCCGGTTTGCCCCGCAGTGTCAGACCATGTCACGTACGCCCACGACATGGAGGTACCCCATGGATATGATCTCGTTTCTCGCCTCCGAACCCTTCGACCGCAGCGGTGATACGCCGCTCTATGTCCAGCTTAAACATCGAATCGCTCTGCTTATCGCCAGCCAGGCGTTCGACACCAAGACGCCGCTGCCACGCGAGCTCGAAATCTGTGAGCGGCTGGAGTTATCGCGCGCGACCGTGCGCCGTTGCTTCCAAGATCTCGTCATCGAGGGGCGCGTGGTGCGCAAGCGCGGCCAGGGCACGTTCATCAAGCCCCAAACTTCAGCACCCGGCATCGACCTGGCCCTGAATTTCAGCGCGCGGATGCGCGAAGCGGGACGGGTTCCGAGCTCGCAGATTCTCGCCTTTTCAAGCATACCGGCCGTCCGCGGCATCGCCTCCGGGCTCAAAGTGCCCGAAGGGACACCCGTCTGGGAGATTCGCCGCCTGCGTCTCGCCAACGACAAACCCATGGAGCTCAACTACGTCTATATCCCCGTGTCACTTTGCCCCGAGCTCACGCGCAAAGACGTGGATGGCTCGCTCTACGCCTACATCGCGGAAAAGACCGGCATCCTGCCCGCAAGCGTCGATGCCGTCTACGAGACGGTCAACCTCGACAAGCATGAGGCGCGTCTTTTGGGACAGAACACCGGTAAGGCGGCGATGCGCATCGTGCGTTCGACCTACGACAAGACGGGAACCCCGTTCGAGGTAGGCGTGCTCATCAGCTGCGACGGTCAGGCAAAGCTGCACGTGCACATCGCCGCCGACAAAACAACCTTCACCGCCACAGCCCAATAAATCCAAAACGTGGGCGCCGTCGTTCAAACGAACGACGGCGCCCACACTCATTTTCTATTCAGCCCTAGTCATCGCACAAAGCCCCTTCGGCAGCACACGGTGCAACCGAGTCACCGTAGGCCGGGGCGGGAGGCGGTCCTTTCTCTCGGAAAACTTCGCGAAGCCCAGTTTCCGAGAGAAAGTGTCCGGCTGCCGCCCCGGCCGACCAGGTCACATTACACCGTGTGCTGCGGCAGGTCCTGCAGGGCGATGACGTCCATGCCCATGTCGTTGGCGCTGCCGTGACCCTGCTGGTCCTCACGCACCGCCTCGATGGCACTCACGTACGTGTTGGCGGCAGACATCGCGGTCACGCAGGTCACACCGCGTCGCACTGCCTCGGTGCGCAGCAGATAGCCGTCGCCGCGCGAGCCCGGACCGTACGGCGTGTTGATGATCACCGCGATCTTGCCATCGGCGATGAGGTCGCCGATGTTGGGGCGCTCGCCGTCGTGCGGGCCGCTTATCTTCTCCACGATCTCGCACGTCACGTTGCCTCCACGCAGCACGCGCGCCGTACCCTCGGTAGAGCAGATGTCAAAGCCCAGATAGCGCAGGATACGGGCGACCGAAAGGATATGGCGCTTGTCGCGGTCGCACACGCTAATGAACACCTTGCCGCAACTCGGGTCGGGCAGCTTGTAGTCGATCGCCAGCTGCGTCTTGGCGTATGCCTCGGGATAGCTCTTAGCGATACCCATGACCTCGCCCGTCGACTTCATCTCAGGCCCCAGGATGACGTCGGCGCCCGGGAAACGACCCCAGGGCATGACGGCTTCCTTCATGCAGAACCAGTCCAGTTGACGTTCGTCGCTCGGCAGGCCCAAGCTCGCGATGGAATCGCCTGCCATGATGCGCGCCGCGCACTTGGCCAGCGGCACGCCGGTGGCCTTGGAGATGAACGGCACGGTACGGCTGGCGCGCGGGTTGGCCTCGATCACGTAGACGGTCTCGCCCTTGATGGCATACTGCACATTGACCAGACCGCGGACTCCCAGCGCCATCGCGATGCGGCGCGTAGTCTCGCGGAGCTTCGCCTGCAGGCTCTCGCTAAAGCTAAACGGTGGGATGCAGGTCGCAGAGTCGCCGGAGTGAATACCGGCCTCCTCAATATGTTCCAGGATGCCGCCGATGTATACCTCTTCGCCATCGCACAGGGCGTCGACATCGGACTCAATCGCACCCTCCAGGAAGCGGTCCAGATACACCGGGTAGTCGGGGCTAATGCGCGCGGCCTCGGCCATGTAATCGCGCAGATGCTCGGCATCGTAGGCGATCATCATGCCGCGGCCGCCCAGCACATAGCTCGGGCGCACCAGCAGCGGATAGCCGATGTGCGCGGCCACGGCCTCGGCCTCCTCAAACGAGGTGGCCTGGCCCGCCGGCGGGTACATGATGCCCAGCTTGTCGAGCAGAGCGGCGAAGCGCTCGCGGTCCTCGGCAAAGTCGATGGCATCGGGCTTGGTGCCCATAATGTTCACGCCGCTCTCCTCGAGCATGCGCGCCAGCTTAAGCGGAGTCTGGCCGCCGAGCGTCACCACGACACCGTCGGGGCGCTCGACATCGATAACGTCCATGACGTCCTCGTAGGTGAGCGGCTCAAAGTACAAGCGGTCCGAGGTGTCGTAGTCAGTCGAAACGGTCTCGGGGTTGCAGTTGACCATGATGGTCTCGAAGCCGCGAGCCGCCAGTGCGTAGCTCGCGTGCACGCAGCAGTAATCGAACTCGATACCTTGGCCAATGCGGTTGGGGCCGGCGCCCAGGATCATCGCCTTGGGCTTGTCCGCCGGCGTGGTCTCGTCGGGAGCCACGCACTTCTTGGCATCCGGGCTCGTGCGGTAGATGTTCTCGTACGTCTTGTAGTGGTACTCCGTGGCGCTCGAGAACTCCGCAGCGCAGGTATCGACCGTCTTCATGCTGGGAACCACGCCCAGACCCTTGCGATAGGCGCGCACAAAGCGCTCGTCCGAGCCGGTCAACGCGGCGATCTCGGCGTCGCTCGTACCATACTGCTTGAGCAGGCGCATCGCGTCGGCGTCGATATCCTCCACACGCAGGCCGCGGATGCTCTCCTGGACCTGCACCATGTCGTTGATGCGGTTGAGGTACCACGGATCGATACCGCAGATGGCGTGGATGCGGGCGATGTCCCAGCCACGGCGCAGGGCCTCGACCACAAAGAAGATGCGGTGCTCGGTCGGGGTTGCCACGGCCTGAGCGAGCTCATCGTCGCTCAGCTTGTCGGCACCCTCCTTGCCACCGGCACAAATGCCCTGATGCCCGTCCTCCAGTGAGCGCATGGCCTTGCCGAAGGCCTCCTCAAAGGTGCGGCCGATCGCCATAATCTCGCCCACGGCCTTCATGCGCGTGGTGAGCGTAGGATCAGTGCCCTTAAACTTCTCGAAGGCAAAGCGCGGCACCTTGACGACGCAGTAGTCGATTGTGGGCTCAAAGCAGGCGGGCGTTGCCTTGGTGATGTCGTTGACGATCTCGTCGAGCGTGTAGCCCACGGCCAGGCGAGCGGCGGCCTTGGCGATGGGGAAGCCCGTGGCCTTGGAGGCCAGTGCGGACGAACGGCTCACGCGCGGGTTCATCTCGATGACGATCAGGCGGCCGGTCTGGGGGTTCACGGCAAACTGCACGTTGGAGCCGCCGGTCTCGACGCCAATCTTCTCCAGAATGGCGAGCGACGCGACACGCATGCGCTGGTACTCAAGGTCGGAGAGGGTCTGCGCTGGCGCCACGGTGATGGAGTCGCCGGTGTGCACGCCCATGGGGTCGAGGTTCTCGATGGAGCACACGATGATGCCGTTGCCGGCGTGGTCGCGCATGACCTCCATCTCATACTCTTTCCAACCCTCGATGGACTCCTCGACCAGCACCTCATGGGCAGGCGAGAGCTCAAGGCCCTGGCTCACGATGGAGACGAGCTCCTCGTGGGTATGCGCGATGCCGCCGCCGGCGCCACCGAGGGTAAAGCTCGGGCGCAGTACGCAGGGATATCCCACGCGCTCGGCGATAGCCTCGGCGTCGGCCACGCTGTAGGCATAGCCCGAGCGCGCAACCTCCAGGCCGATCTCGGCCATGGCCTCGTTAAAGAGTTTGCGGTCCTCGCCGCGCTCGATAGCGGCCAGGTCGCAGCCGATCATCTCGACGCCGTACTTGTCGAGCGTGCCGTCCTTTGCCAGCTCGACGGCGGCGTTCAGACCGGTCTGGCCGCCCAGCGTGGGCAGCAGCGCGTCCGGGCGCTCTTTCTTGATTACGCGCTCGATAAACTCGGCGGTGATGGGCTCAACATAGGTGCGGTCGGCAAGACCCGGGTCGGTCATGATGGTCGCCGGATTGGAGTTGACCAGGATGACCTCAAAGCCATCCTCCTTGAGCACCTTGCAGGCCTGTGCGCCGGAGTAGTCGAACTCACAGGCCTGGCCAATGACGATAGGGCCCGAACCAATAACGAGGATGCGCTTGATGTCAGTACGTTTAGGCATGTTAGTTCTCCTCGGTCGCAGCGTTCTCGGACTCGGCGAAATTCCAGCCGGCGAGGCGGTCCTTCGCGGTGTCGATGTCCAGGTAGTTCTCCTCGCCGTCCATGAGTCGCGTAAAGGCGGTAAAGAGATAGTGGGCATCGGTGGGGCCGGGCGAAGCCTCGGGGTGGTATTGGACCGAGAAGCACGGGGCGTCGAGCAGCTGGATGCCCTCGGCGGTGCCGTCGTTGAGGTTCACATGTGTCAGGCGAATGCGGCCAAAGCGCTCGTTCATCACGACCGGCGCGATACCGCGGCGCACCCAGGCGCGCAGGTCGCCATCGGCCGCATGCTCGGTTTCGCCGCCGGAAAGCTCCGGAATCAGTTTGCCCAGACTGGGGAACAGCAGGCCAAAGCCGTGGTTTTGCGCGGTGATCTCCACGCGACGGCTCACCAGATTCATAACCGGCTGGTTACCGCCACGGTGACCGAATTTAAGCTTTTCCATTTGGGCGCCGCAGGCCAAGCTGATCATCTGGTGACCTAGGCAAATACCAAAGACCGGCACCTTGCCGATCAGCCGCTGCACCTGCTCGTAGGTCTCCACCACGGCATCGGGGTCGCCGGGGCCGTTGGACAAAAAGACGCCATCAGGATTCATGTCGAGCACCTGCTGGGCGGGCGTATCCCACGGCACGACGGTGAGGTCGCAGCCGGCACGGACCAGGCCCTCCAGAATACCGCGCTTCACACCGCAGTCGTAGGCGACCACTTTGTGACGGGCAGGAGCGGCAGCCGCAAGCGCAAAGCCATGCGTGGCAGGCAGGTCGGCGGCCACAAACTCGTGAGGCGCGGGACAGCTCACGGTCTTGACCAGGTTCTCGCCCACCAGCGTGGGCGCTGCGTCCAGACGCTCGGCGAGCTCGTCGACGTCGAAGATCTCTGTCGAGATAATGCCCATCTTGGAACCATTGTCGCGCAGATGGCGCACCAGAGCGCGGGTGTCGATACCCTCGATAGCAACGATGCCGTGAGCGCGCAGGTACTCCGGCACGCTGACGGCCGAGCGCCAGTTAGAAGGCGTGGCGCACATGTCGCGAACGATCATGCCGCGCATGGCCGGAGCGCTCGCAGGGCGCACGGCGTCGCCGGGGAAGGCCGACTGGACGTCGGTCTCATCGATACCGTAGTTGCCGATCTGCGGGTAGGTCATGGTTACGATTTGGCCGGCATAACTCGGGTCGGTCATGACCTCAAAGTAGCCCTCGAGCGAGGTGTTGAAGCAGACTTCGCCGGTCGCGGTGCCCTCGGCGCCGCATGCACGTCCATAAAAAATGGTCCCATCCTCAAGATACAGGATACAGGGACCGCAGGTGCCCTTGCTGGTTTTGGCCAGCATACGCTGGCAAAGCTCGCTGGGCGCGAAGGTGCGGGCGGCAGCGCCCGCGGTATGGTTGTTCGCCATAATTCTCCTTCCCGGTCTCACAGGACCGGCTTAAAGGTGTGTAGTTAGGCCTCGCGGTATTGTAACCGCAAGCATGCCTCATGGCGTTAATTTCATCGAAATGTTTACGAAATGATAATTATGACTTTCTATGCATAATGATTATTTAATCCCCGTCCCAGAAAAATTATCCCGCGTGGGCTTGTGACTCACGCGGGATAATGGCCTCTTACTTTTGCTTGTCCTGTTCCAGCAGATCGGACGGTGAGCGATCGGGCTTGCCGCCGCGGAAAATCTCGCGGCCATGCAGACGATGCTCCAGGTCACGTTCGGCCTTTTCCTCGTCAATCTTGGTCTGGCTCACCACCGGGTCCTCGATCAGCGACGAAACCGAGTTCACCTGTTTTTGAATGCGCTCGGCAATGGTGTCGTCCATGCTTACGATGCGCATCTTCCAGTCGATACTCGTGGCGTTGGATGAGCTCTTGGTCCACACAAACGTCAAAATGGCGCTCTGATGACCCCGCGCGGGGAACATGCCAAAAAAGGAATCGTGCTGAATGTTGCTATCCTCGTCGATATAGGCGTGAACGTTATACACCACGCGGTCAATCTTGTCGTTGAGCAGGGCGTTGGTCGCAAGCGCCGCGGCCTGGATCTGCCCGTTGGACAGCAGCTCGAGCTCATTGGCAGACGACGTGTCCAACACCGTCACCTCAACCGTGCCCGTACGCTCATCGGCTTCATCGACGGTAAAGTCGAGTGGGAACTGCGTAAAGCCGTTGCCCCACTCAAGGCCGCCCTTCAGCGCCGTCGAAACGGTATCCACCGAAACGCTCTCGGACAGGTTGGCGGTGTTCAGACGACGCATTACGCCGTAGCCGATCTGCATGCCCACGATCAGCACCAAAATACCAATGACTACGGCCATCGCGGTCTTCGTAATGGTATGGCTCACCTGCGAGCCCGAAGGATCGTCCTCGGACAGCGGGTCGATATGTTTTGCCTGGCTCGCGCGGTCCTCGCTGCGCAGCTGCGCTAGCGCCGCTTTGTCACCGCGCTTGGCCGCAGCCTCCTTCTCACGCATGCGCTCGGTTCGCTTTTTGGCAAGCGTGGGATCCAAGACGCCGGATGCATCGATTTCGGAGAATAACTCCGTCACTTCTTCCGGAGTCAAAGGGTTCTTGTCAGCCATAAACTTCCTGTCATATCAATCAGTCGAGCTCGTGCGCACGCGCACCTTCGAACTGCATTCGATAGTAACGGGCATAGGTGCCGCCACGGGCGAGAAGCTCCTCGTGCGTGCCACGCTCCACAACGCGACCATGCTCAACGGTCGCAATCTCATCGGCATGCTTAATGGTCGAAAGACGATGGGCGATGATGATTGTGGTACGGCCGCGTGCCAGCTCTTCGAGTGACTCCTGCACCGCCTCCTCGCTCTCGTTATCCAAAGCACTCGTCGCCTCGTCCAAAATCAGGATCTTGGGGTTCTTGAGAAACACGCGCGCGATGGCAACGCGCTGTTTCTGTCCGCCCGAAAGACGGCTGCCGCGCTCGCCCACGACCGTGTCATAGCCCTGTGGAAGCGACTCGATAAAGGCATCGATGTTGGCGCGACGGGCGGCCTCGGCGATCTCTTCTGCCGTAGCACCCGGCTTGCCGTAGGCGATGTTCTCGCCGATCGTACCGTCAAATAGATAGACATCCTGCTGCACCAGGCCGATGGCACGGCGCAGGCTCTGCTGCGTCACATCACGCACGTCCTGGCCGTCGATGCTAATGGATCCGGTAGCCACGTCATAAAAGCGCGGCAGCAACGAACAGGTCGTGGACTTGCCGCCGCCCGAAGGGCCAACCAAAGCGATGGTCTGCCCGGGCTTGATGGACAGGTCCATATGGTCGATAACGGGACGCTCGTCGGCATCGCCCTCGCCCAGCTCAACATCCTCGTAGTTAAAGCACACGTCGTGATACTCCACGGCGCCGGCGATCACCTGCAGATCCGTAGCGCCCGGCTTGTCCTGGATATCCGGCGCGGTCGAGAGCACCTCGTCCATACGCTTAAACCCGGCGATGGCCTTCTGATACGTTTCGGCCGAATTGACGAGTGTCTCGAGCGGCGTGCAGAACAGCGAAATATAGAGTGCAAAGGTCGCCATATCGACCGCCTGCAGCTGTCCCTGGGCGACCAGCCAGCCGCCCAGCAGCACCACGATCACATAGAGCACACCCGAGAGCAGGCCATACGTCGCGGTATAGACGCCCATGGCGTGATACATGTTCTCCTTGGACGAAAGATAGCGATTGTTTGAGGCGCGGAACTTAGAGCGCTCAGCTTCCTCGTTCGCAAAACTCTTGACCACGCGCATGCCTGCCAGCGAATCCTGCAGCTGCGCATTGATGCCGCTGATCTTTTTGCGGTTGTCGCTAAAGACCTCGCGCATGCGCATGTTCTGCCAAAACATGATGACCGAAAACGCTGCTGTCACCGCAGCCATGGCAAGCGCCAGCACCGGGGCGATGGTAAAGAGGATCACAAACGAGCCGATAATCTCGATGCCGCAGATGATGATCCACTCGGGCACGTGGTGCGCCGCCTCGCAGATATCGAACAGGTCGTTGACCACGCGGCTCATCATGTCGCCCGAGCTGTTACGGTCGAAGTACGCAAAGCTAAAGCGCTCATACTGGTCGAACAGGTCCTCGCGCATCTTGGACTCCATGCGCGCACCCATCACGTGACCCCAATAGCTCACAAAATAGCGGCAGGCGCAGCGGACGGCATACATCAGCACCAAGCCCACCGCAATCATGCCGAGCGCCTGCATAATGACAGCCTGACCCTGAGTAAAGAGCCCACCGGTCAAATTGCGCAGGATAATGGGGAACGCCAGGTCAATGGCGGCAAGCACCAGGGCGCAAACAGTATCGGCAACAAAAAGCCCCATCTGGGGCTTGTAATACGAAAGAAACCTTTTAAACATGCAATCCTCGAAGAGAAATAAATAGCGTGAGAAATCCGGTTGAACCGGTCAGGCTGAAAACAAAGCGTCCCAACAAGCATAACGCCGATGTTCTGGCAGCGTCAGCGAAAACGTCCCTAAGCGAGCAAGGTGCCTTGAAAGAGGAGCGACGCGTACTTCGGTACGCGAGCGACGATTGAAAGGCAGATTGCCGCTTAGGGGCGTTTGCAGCGTCGACTCGTTACGCGGTTTGGTAAAACCGCGTAACCTAGAGCTCCGCACCCCCAAGGCGATGCGCGATGCTATCGCAGGCCAAGGCGCCCACGACGGTCTTGGCGTCTTCGATCTTGCCGTCGAGCACAGCGTCGATCAGCTCGTGCAGCGGCACCAGGTCCACGTTGACAAACTCGTCATCGTCGGGGTTGGGCGCATCAAACTCGAGCTTGGTAGCCAAGTAGATGTGGATGATCTCATCGCAAAAACCGCAGGACGTGACAATCGACGTCAAAAAGCGAATACGACCAGCCCTAAAGCCCGTCTCCTCATGCAGTTCGCGCTTGGCGCAATCGAGCGGGTCCTCGCCTGGATCGAGCTTGCCGGCGGGAATCTCGACCGTCACACGGTCGATGGCGGTGCGGTACTGACGCACCAGTACGATCTTGCCGCTCTCGGTCAGCGCCACAACGGCCGCCGCACCCGGATGGCGAACGATATCGCGGGCGCTGCGGCGACCGTTGGGCAGCTCAACCTCAAGACGGTGGACGTCGAGGATCTTGCCCTTCCAGGCGCACTCCTCCGAAAGAATCTTCTCGTGCAGCTCGGCATCGTGCGGGTCATCGTCGCCCAGCACCAGCGCCGGCTCGTCAGCGACCTCGCCACCAGGTTCGCCCTCGGCGTGCCCATACACGCGGCTGTCCTCCTCGACGATCTGCGCATCCACGAGCTCTTCGTTCTTTTCGTCCATCCGTCTCATTCCTCTCGGACTTTAGGCATCCCAGGCGTCGCGGCCGCGCAGCGCGCGCAGGCCGATGTCGTGACGCAGGGTCTTACCCTCAAAATCAATCTTCTCGCAGGCCTCGTAGGCAAGGTTGCGAGCGTTCTCGAACGTGTCGCCCAGAGCGGTCACGGCAAGCACGCGACCACCATTGGTCAAGAGCTGGCCGTTCACCACAGCAGTGCCCGCGTGGTACACGGTCACGTTCTCCATGGCCTCGGCATCGGTGATACCGGCGATGACCTTGCCCCTCTCGTAGCTGCCGGGATAGCCCGCACTCGTCAGGACAACGGCCACGGCCCACTCGTCGCGCCAGTCGAGCTCAATCTGATCGAGCTCACAGTTGGCGCAGGCCAGCATGATCTCAACCAGGTCGTTCTTAAGGCGCGGCAGCACGACCTGCGTCTCGGGGTCGCCAAAGCGGGCATTGAACTCCAGCACCTTGGGGCCGGCGGGCGTGAGCATAAAGCCGCCGTACAGGCAGCCGCGGTAGTCGATGCCCTCGGCAGCAAGCTCGGCAACGGTCTGCTCCATGACCTTCACCATGGTGGCGTGCTCCTCGTCGGTCACGATGGGCACCGGGCTGTAGACACCCATGCCGCCGGTGTTGGGGCCCTTGTCGCCCTCGAGCGCGCGCTTGTGGTCCTGCGAGGTGGCCATGGGGCGCACGGTCTTGCCGTCGGTAAAGGCCAAAAGCGAGCACTCGGGGCCGGTCAGCATCTCCTCGATAACCACGGTGTTGCCGGCATCGCCAAAGGTGCCGCCAAAGCACTCGCGCACGGCCTCCTCGGCCTGCTCAAGTTCGGTCGCCACGATAACGCCCTTGCCCGCGGCAAGGCCGTCGGCCTTGACGACCAGCGGAGCGCCCTGCTCACGCACATAAGCAAGAGCCGAAGCCTCGTCGGTAAACGAGCCGTAGGCTGCCGTCGGAATGCCCGCGCGCTCCATGAGCTGCTTGGAGAACAGCTTAGAGCCCTCCATCTGGGCGCCCTCGGCACCCGGGCCAAAGCAGGGAATACCCACCGCGCGCACGGCGTCGGCCACGCCCGCCACGAGCGGAGCCTCGGGGCCAATTACCACGAGTCCGCATCCGTGGCTCTGCGCAAACGCCGCCACGGCCGCAGGATCGCAGTCGTCGAGAACAACGTTCTCGCCGCAGCTCGCGGTGCCGCCGTTGCCCGGCGCGATGTAGAGCTTGCCGGCGCGCGGTGATGCTGCGAGCTTAGCTGCCAAAGCATGCTCACGGCCGCCGCTGCCCAACAACAGGATGTCGATGGTTTGAGTGTCCGCCTTCAAGGGTGCCTCCTCTATGGATGAATGGCCCGCTCCGCGCGAGCCCTTTGCAAGCAAATATACCCCTCGGCCGCCCGCTTGGGCTGCAAAGGGGTATATCGCAATAACCAAATAGTCCCGATTACTTCCAGAATCGGTTGATGATCTGCTCGCGACCGGCGCCGACGCCAATGAACGTCACGCGGGTGTGTGCCAGATCCTCGATAAACGCCACGTAGTCCTGAGCCTCCTGCGGCAGCTCATCAAAGCTGCGGCAACCGGTGATGTCGCACTTCCAGCCGGGGAGCTCCTCGTAGATGGGCTTGGCATGCTCAAAGCGCACCTGATGCTCGGGCACGCTGGTGTAGCGCTCGCCATCGACGTCGTAGGCCACGCACACCTTGATGGTGTCGAAGGCCGAAAGCACGTCGAGCTTAGTCAGGGCGATATCGGTGAGGCCGTTGACGCGTGAGGCGTAGTTGGCGATGGGGCCGTCGAACCAGCCGCAGCGACGACGGCGACCGGTGGTCACACCGTACTCATAGCCCTCCTCGGTCAGCGTGTGACCGGCCTCGGACTCATAGGAAAGCTCGGTGGGCATGGGGCCCGAACCGACGCGGGTGATATAGGCCTTCATGACGCCCAGCACGCGGTCGACGTTCTTCATGCCCACGCCGGAGCCGGTGATGGCGCCGCCGGCGGTGCAGTTGGAAGACGTCACGTACGGATAGGTGCCGTGGTCGATGTCGAGCAACGTCGCCTGGGCGCCCTCAAACAGCAGGTCCTTGCCCTCATCGATCATGTTGTTGAGCAGCAGGCTCGTCTCGGTGATGTAGGGGCGCAGGCGCTCGGCCATCGGCAGGTACTCGTCGCAAATCTGGTCCACGGTGTAGGTGGGCAGGTTGTAGATGAGCTCGAGCTCGGGGTTCACGCGGGCGAGAGCGGTCTCCAGCTTGTCGCGGAATAGCGTCTCGTCCAGCATATCCTGCATGCGCAGGCCAATGCGGGCCATCTTGTCCTGATAGCACGGACCGATACCGCGCTTGGTGGTACCGATGTTCTTCTTGCCGAGCTTCTGCTCAAAGGCGCCATCCAGGTCGATGTGGTACGGCATGATGACATGCGCGTTGCCGCTAATCTTGAGGTTCTTGGTGGTGATGCCGTCGGCCTCGAACATGTCGATCTCCTCAAGGACAACCTTGGGGTTGACGACGCAGCCGTTACCGATCACCGACACATGGTCGGAATACATGATGCCGGAGGGCACCTGGTGCAGGCCGTACTTCTTGCCGTTGACGACGATGGTGTGGCCGGCGTTGTTGCCGCCCGAGTAGCGCACGACGGCATCGAAGTCGCCGGCGACCAGGTCGCAGATCTTACCCTTGCCCTCATCGCCCCACTGGGCACCGACCAAAACGGTTGACGGCATGTTTACTCCTTACATTCATGGACTGTCTACGCGCCACGCCGGCACGCAGAAGCACAAAACATTCCCAGTATACCCGTGCAACGGGCGCCTGTCCTACTCCTCGGCATGTGCCCCATCAAGCTCATAGAACTTAGTGGATGCCGGCAGGAACATCAGGTCGACGTCGCCAATCGGGCCCGAACGGTTCTTGGCCACGACGATACGCGTAACGCCCTCGTCGGGTCGATCGTCGCGCGAAGCCTCGGCCTCATCGGCGGAGCGGTCCAAGAACATAACGATGTCGGCGTCCTGCTCGATGGATCCCGATTCACGCAGGTCGGACAGCTGCGGGCGCTTGCCGGTACGGGACTCGACCTGACGCGACAGCTGCGACAGCGCGATCAGCGGAATCTTGAGCTCCTTGGCCATAATCTTCAGACCTCGCGACATCTCGGAGACCTCGACGGTACGGCTCTCGGAGCGACGTCCCGGTGGAGGACTCACCAGCTGCAGGTAGTCCAAGATGATGATGGCCTTCTCCTTGTTGTGGAGCATGCGGCGGCTCTTAGCGCGGATCTCGGTCACCGTGGTGCCGGGCGTATCGTCAATCAGAATGTCGAGCTTAGACAAGGTCTGCGTGGCCTCGTTGATATTGGCCCACTGCTCGGGGCTAATGCGGCCCGTACGGAAGTCGCTGATCGAGATCATGGCGTAGGCGCAAATCAGGCGCTGGGCAATTTCCTTGCCCGACATCTCTAGCGAAAAGAAGCCGACGGTATAGCCCGCAGCGGCGGCATTCAGCGCCAGGTTCAGAGCGAATGACGTCTTACCCACGGCGGGGCGGGCGCCGATAATGATGAGCTGACCCTCGCGGAAACCCATAAGCATGCGGTCGAGTGACGGGAAGCCGGTGGGCACGCCCGCGGCCTGTCCACCGGCCTTACACACTTCCTCGGCCTCGTTATAGGCCTCGACCATAAACTCGGTCAGTGTCTTATAGCTCGACTTAACCTCGCGCGCCGTGACCTTGAGCAGCTTGCTCTCGGCCAGCTCCACGACCTCTTTGGTGTCGGTAGGGGCGTTATAGGCCAGCGCGTTGATCTCGTTGGTGGCACCGATCAGCTCGCGCAGCATCGAGTCGCGGCGGACGATGGCGGCATGGTGCTGCCAGTTCACGAGCGATAGGGTCTGACCCATCAGCTCCAAAATGTAGGCCTCGCCGCCCACGGCATCAAGCTTGTTGATGCTGCGCAGGTAATCGATCAGCGAGATAGAGTCGATGGGAATGCGGCTGTTGTACATATCGACCATCGCGGTGTAGATGGTCTTATGAATGGGCCGGTAAAAGTCATCGGGCTGCAGCTCGACTTGGGCCTCCTCGACCACCTCGGGCGATAGCAGCATGGCGGCCAGTACATTGGCCTCTGCATCTTGGTTTTGAGGGAGACCCAACTTGGAGCCACGGTCCTCGACCGTCAGTCCCGTCTCCCTTTCGTCATATGCCATGAGCATCCTCATTCATATCGCTTGCGAGCATCCATAGTATCAGCCACGGTCCCAAAACGGGCCGCGCCCCGGCAATCATCACCGAACGAAACGGATGAACGGTCCCGCATTTGGGACTTCACCACAACGCCCGCATGGCGCTCGCTGAGCGTTGAAAACAAAAGGGCGCCCTGGTCTCCCAGAGTGCCCTTCTTAGAACAAGATTGTTGCGTTGCAGCAAATGCTACTCGGCAGCAGCCTCAGTCTCGACCTCGGCGGTCTCGGCCTCGGCGACCTCAGCGGTCTCCTCAGCCTCAGCCTCGGCAGCGAGCTCCTCAGCGGTAACGCCAACGAGAACGACAACCTCGGCCTTGATCTCGCGGTACAGCGAGATGGCAACGGTGTGGGCACCGGCAACCTTGATGGGCTTACCGAGCTCGACGCGCTTGCGGTCGATGTCCATACCGAGCTGAGCCTTGATGGCGTCAGCGATCATAGCGGCGGTAACGGAGCCAAAGAGGATGCCCTCGTCGCCAACCTTGACGTCAACGGTGACCGTCTTGCCCTCGAAGGCAGCCTTGGTCTCGTTGGCGGTAGCCAGACGGACGGCCTCGCGGTTGGCGATGTTGTTGCGACGCTCGTCAAGCTGCTTGAGGTTGCCCTTGGTGGCGGCAACAGCGAGCTTCTTGGGGAACAGGAAGTTCTCAGCGTAACCCTGAGCGACCTCTACGACGTCACCCTCGCCGCCCTTGCCCTTGATCTCATCGAGAAGAATAACCTTCATGATGCGTCTCCCTTCTTAGCCGCGGTCGCGGTTGCCACGAGAGGAAACCACGGGGACGGTGTACGGCAGGAGAGCCATCTCGCGGGCGCGCTTGATGGCGTTGGCGATGTCATGCTGATGCTGCGTGCAAGCGCCAGTGACGCGACGGGGCTTGATTTTGCCACGGTCGGTCATGTACTTACGGAGAAGCTGAGTGTCCTTATAGTCGATGAACTCAGTGTTCTCCTTGCAGAACTGGCAGTACTTACGACGCGGCTGACGTGCAGAAAAATCATTAGCCATGTCAAAATACCTTTCATTTGGCAACTTCGGCGAACCGAAGCCGCCTCTCACTCAAAAATAGGTGAACAACCCTTAGAACGGGATGTCCTCATCGTAGACGTCGACCGCGGGCGGCGTAGCCACGGGTGCGGCAGGACGTGCTGCGGGCGCGGGAGCTGCGGGGGCGTAACCGCCCTGATCGTAGCCACCCTGGCCACCGCGGGAGCTCATAAACTCGATCTCATCGACGATGACCTCAAGCTTGCTCCGGCGCTGACCGTCGCGCTCCCAAGAGCTGTAGCGCAGCTTGCCCTCGATCGCGACCTTGTTTCCCTTTGCCAGGAAACGGCTCACGGCCTCGGCGCGCGTGCCGAACATAGTGCAGTCGACAAAGTTGGGATAGTCCTCCCACTCGCCAGTCTGCGGGTTGCGGCGACGATCGTTCACGGCGACGCCAAAGGACAGAACCTGGGTTCCGCCGGCGGTGGCGCGCAGCTCGGGATCACGCGTGAGGTTACCGGTGATGTTCACTCGATTGATGCTCATAACTCACTACTTCCTCTTGGGGCACAAGCCCAGTCCAAAACGACAGTCTTACTCCTGGTCGTCGCGACGGACGATCATGTGACGGACCACAGCGTCGGTGATGCGCAGGACGCGATCAAGCTCGGCGATCTGGGTAGGATCTGCGTGGAAGTTGATGAGGGTGTAGTCACCATCGGTGAGGTCGTTGATCTCGTAGGCGAGCTTGCGCTTGCCCCACTCGTCAACGGAGTCGACCTTGCCAGCGCCCTCAGCGATCGTGGTATCGATACGCTTCATAACAGCGAGACGAGTCTCGGGGTCGAGCGACGGGTCAACAAAGAACAGCAGTTCATAAGCCTTCATATTGTCACCTCCTCTGGGCAAATGTGGCTTCAGGTCGTGAAGGTGCGCCTGAAGCAGGAAAAGACTTGGTAATAATATCTTTCAACCTCCCAGGCTGCAAGAATATGCAGCTACAACCTCATGACCTCCACATATGTCCATACTCACACGGCACTTCATGCGTCTTCCAACCAAATGCTGACCAAATGCTTGACGGATCTGTGGACAAGATACGGCGCCACGGGGACAAACCAAATCAAACTGCAGGTCAGCAATTGCAAGGCTGTGGTCGCAAAATGCATACCAGTGGCTCACAACACCGTTCAAAGATTTTTAAAATTGCTGCCACGTCGTTTATAAATACCTATTTTGAACAATTTGCTGCATGCTGCCATGCTGGTCAGAGCCCGTTTTTGGCCTCCTAGATCCCGTCACGAAGCCAAGCGTTTCAAAAAATGCCAAGTTTTCTGTTTGCACTTTGCGATTCCTCGTGTATACTGACTTTCGCATTTAACGGAGAGTTGTCCGAGTGGCCGAAGGAGCACGATTGGAAATCGTGTAGGCGTCAAAAGCGTCTCCAGGGTTCAAATCCCTGACTCTCCGCCAGTTAATTCCAAAGCAGGCCTTTGAGCCTGCTTTGTTTTTACCCCACGCGGAGGGGTGGCAGAGTGGTTGAATGCGGCGGTCTCGAAAACCGTTTGGCCTGTATAAGGTCACGAGGGTTCGAATCCCTCCTCCTCCGCCATTTTGGTTGAGAAAGCTCCCGGGAATGGGGGCTTTTTTGTTTTGATTCCCCTAACAAACAAATACGGCGGAGGAGGAGGGATTCGAACCCGCCAGGGCGCAAAGCGTAAAGAAAACGCGCCAGCGGCGCGTTTTTAGCGCAGCGCGGTCGGCGTAAGCCGACCGAATAAATTTTGAGCTCCGCTCAAAATTTGGACATCCCTCCTATTCAGCCACGTCCCCCATTGCTTTCGATTTCACCTTGAATCTCAAACATGTACATCACCCTCCAAAAACGACATTTTTCGGCATCTTTGGAGGCTGATGTACATGTTTGGTACCCATGACCGTTCCCAGTCCCTACCGTTTGCCGAGCAATAGGGTCTCAATCGCCGCCAACCATGTACTATGTACGGGCATTGTTCAAACCCGAGAATCAAAGGACCTCATCTTGCCCGTCGTCGCCGCTATGACTGTTACTTCACACGCCTCGGATGCCATGGTCGCTATCCCATTTTGGCTCGAGATGTTCGCCGTTGTCGCGGCATCGATCTCGGGCGTGCTGGTCGCTCGCGAGCACAAGCTCGACCTGGTGGGCGCGGTCGCGCTCGCGGTGGTCTGCGGTCTGGGCGGCGGTCTTTTGCGCGATATGACGCTCCAGGTCGGCAACGTCTACATCCTCAACCAGCCCATGGCACTACCGCTCTCCATCGCCACAGCCGCCATCATCTATATCTTCCCGGCAATCGTCGATAAGCCCGAAAAACTCATTCCCCTGCTCGACATCATCTCGGTCGGCATCTATGCAGCAACCGGCGCGGACAAGGCGCTGGTCTACGGCTTTGCGCCGGCGGTGTGCATCATGATGGGCTTTTTCACCGCCGTGGGCGGCGGCATGTTGCGCGACGGCTTTATGGGCGTGGTTCCGGGTATTTTCCAGCGCACCAACTTCTATGCCATCGCGGCTATCGCCGGATCGGCAAGCTATGTCTGCCTCGTCATGAGCGGCTTGGTCAGCAATATCGTCGCGCTGGTCGTTTGCGTCGTAGTGACCATGGGCCTGCGCTGGCTGTCGCTACGCTTTGACATCAAAAGCCCCACCGAGGAAGACATCGCACGCTTCTTGCACCGCAAAAAGTAGATTGCGCGGCCTCATCCTTCGAAATGCAACCGAGAGGTTCTTTTAGAGTGCCCACGCGTTGGGTACCCTGTTAGATGCATATCGAGCATCTAACGAAGGATTCACTATGCCTTGCAACCAAGTACCGTCGATCCGGCGCCACAAAGCGCAGGCCCGCATCACCATCCTATTCGCGCTGATTGCGCTCGCGCTCACCGCACTTCCCACGGTGTCGTTCGCCGGCACTGACACCGCGGGCAACGTGCTCGCAACCGAAGTTGACTCAACTCCGTCTGGCGTCGAGGGAGACCTGTACTGGGCCGGCCAAAGCCTCAACCTAGACGACGCCTCCATCGGCCGCGATATTATCGCGGCGGGTGAGAGCCTGTCGATTCGCGATTGCACCGTAGGCGGCGCCGTTCGTCTGGCGGCACGCACCATCGATATCGCCAAAACCGCAATCGATGGCAGCGTCACGGTGGCCGGCCAGCACGTCGTGCTCAACACCGGCAGCACCGCCAACTGTTTTTACGCGGCAGGCGAAACGGTCGCCCTGCGCGGCTCCGCCAAATCGGCGGCGCTTGCCGGCGGCACCGTAACCATCGACGGCACCGTCGATGGCGATGTTGAGGTCTGGGCCGACAAGCTCATCCTGGGTAAAAACGCCCGCATCACCGGCACGGTGAACGCCCACGTCTCACAGGACCCCGAGCGGGCCGAGGGCGCCCAGGTCGGAGCTCTCAAGATCGACCGGACCGAGAACGAGAACACCTCTACGGCCAACGACATTATCGGCGGCATCGTTGCCGCGGCGCTTTCCACCTGCTTTGTCGCCATCCTGCTTGAGCTTGTCTTTCCACGCGCAACCGCCAGCGCTGCCGGCATGCTCCATCAGCGTCCCATGCCGCTGTGGGAAAGTGGTCTTCTGGGCACGGTCGCCGTCGCTCCCGCCGTGCTGCTGCTCATCATCTCGATTGCAGGCCTGTCGCTCGCCGCCGCCCTCATGTGCGGCGTCATCGGCATCGCTTTGGTCTCGGCGGCATTTACGGGCACCGCGGTCGCGCGCATGGTCGGACACAACCAAAACCGCTACGCCATGGCCGCCGTGGGCGGTATCGTCGCGGGCGCACTCACGGCACTTCCTCTTATGGGCAACTTTGTCAGCGGTGTAGCCTTCGTCTTCACGCTCGGCTACGCCATCCAGATCATCTGGCGCAACGCCCACCTCAAGCCGCAGCAGCCGGCTAACACGCCAGGACTCCCCACCGCCTAGCCGCCAACCACCACAAAAGGGCCAGGCACCTTTGTGGTGGCGCAAAGCAACCTGATCCCATTGCACCAAAAAGGGCGCCGACCATTGCGGTCGACGCCCTTTCTTATTGGCAGTTATAAGCCCCAGCGCTTATTTGTTGACCTGACCGGCGCGGACGGCGGCCTTCTTGCGGTCGGTGGCGTTGAGCAGACGCTTGCGCAGGCGGATGTTCTTGGGGGTAATCTCGACCAGCTCGTCGTCGGCGATGTACTCCAGCGCCTCCTCCAGCGAGAAGGTGCGGGGCGGCACCAGCTGGACGGAGATATCGGAGGTCGAAGAACGCTGGTTGC
Source organism: uncultured Collinsella sp. (assembly GCA_959596495.1). Taxonomy (GTDB): domain Bacteria; phylum Actinomycetota; class Coriobacteriia; order Coriobacteriales; family Coriobacteriaceae; genus Collinsella. The sequence continues at coordinate 53,782 of CAUFXK010000002.1, forward strand.
CCAGGTTCTTGGTGCGGGCGATGTTGACGACCATGTCGCCGGCCTTGCTGCGCTCGCCCACGATCATGCCCTCGTAGCACTCGGTGCCCGGCTCAACAAACAGCTGGCCGCGCTCCTGCAGCGTGCCCAGGGCGTAGGCAACGGCCTTCTCGGTGGTCATGGAGATCATAGCGCCGTTCTGACGGTTGCCGATCTCGCCGGCGTAGGGGCCATACTCCAAGAAGGTGTGGTAGAACACGCCCTCGCCGTGGGTGACGTTCATGATGCGGTTCTTAAGACCCATGATGCCACGCGTCGGGATCTTAAACTCGAGGTGCGTCACGATGCCCGAGGTATCCATGCTCGTCATGATGCCGCCGGAGGTACCGAAGACCTCAACGACCTTGCCCGAGTACTCGTCCGGGCACTCGACGACGGCCTGCTCGACGGGCTCCATCTTGTTGCCGTTCTCGTCCTTCTTAAACAGAACGCGGGGACGGCCAACCTGGAACTCAAAGCCCTCGCGACGCATGGACTCCATCAGAACGGACAGGTGCAGGATGCCGCGACCCGAGACCTCGACGCCGCTCTTGTCCTCGAGCTCCTCGATCTTCATGGTCACGTTGTTCTCGGCCTCGTTGAACAGGCGTTCCTTGAGCTGACGGGCACCAACGATGTCGCCGTCGCGACCGACGAGCGGGGAGGTCGAAGCCTCAAAGACGATGGACAGGGTCGGCGGGTCGATCTCGATGGGCTCGAGCTCAACGGGGTTCTCGGGATCGGTGTAGACATCGCCGATATCGGTGCGGTCGATGCCCACGACGGCGGCGATGTCGCCGGCGCCGACTTCCTGGCATTCGGTGCGGCCCAGGTAGTCGAAGGTAAAGAGCTGCTTGACGGTAGCGGTGGCGCTGGAGCCGTCGTTCTTGACGACCAGGATCTGATCGCCCTGATGGATGGTGCCGGAGTACACGCGACCGATGCCGATACGGCCAACGAAGTTGGAGTGGTCGATGGTCACGCACTGCATGGCCAGCGGGGCGTTCTCGTCAACCTCGGGCGCGGGCATGTCGTCGATGATCATGTCGAGCAGCGGATACATGTCCATGTTGCCGTCGTTGGGGTCAAGGCGGGCAAAGCCATTCATGGCGCTGGCGTAGACCACGTGCTCCATGGCAAACTCGAGCTGGTCGTCGGTGGCACCCAAGTCGGCCATGAGGTCCAGGCAGTCGTTGTAGGCCTTCTCGGGGTTGGCGCCCGGACGATCGATCTTGTTGATAACGATCATGATCTTAAGGCCGGTGTCGATAGCGTGACGCAGCACGAAGCGGGTCTGGGGCATGGGGCCCTCAAAAGCGTCGACCAGCAGCAGGGCGCCGTCGGCCATACGCAGCACGCGCTCGACCTCGCCGCCAAAGTCGGCGTGGCCCGGGGTGTCGATGACGTTGATCTTGACATCCTTGTACTCGATAGAGATGTTCTTGGCGAGAATCGTAATGCCGCGCTCGCGCTCCTGGTCGTTGGAATCCAGGACACGGTCCTCGACCTGCTGGTTGGCACGGAAGGCGTCCGTGGCACGCAGGAGCTTGTCGACCATCGTCGTCTTGCCGTGGTCGACGTGGGCGATGATGGCGATGTTCCTCAGATTGTCTACGCGCATGTAGTTCCCCTATCTTCTATCCATATACAAACGGCACGCGTATGCGGCCCGCCCAGCGACACAACGCTCAGCGGGAATATTGAGCCTTTTACCGAAAACTCGTTTATTTTAGCGATTTTAGATGAGAGGGGTTTCCTCACCTGCAGGTTCAGGGTCGCTCCACATAAAACCATCGCCGGCACCCATGCCCTCATACAGCACGTATGCCGAAAAACCGCTCTCGAGCGTAGTTTCGAAGAAGCTCACGAGCAGGGCGTCGTGATAGCCGCCGTCAATTTCGACACAACCGGTGTAGCCGATGGCATAGCGGGCGATGCGGCCCAGGCCCTCGTCCTTAAGACCCATCTTGTGCTCGGAGATAAAGTTGGTGGCCGCCTCGAGACACGCCTCTTCGCCGTCCTCGTCGAGCGCCGCCAGATATCGGTTGGAAGCAGCGTCCTCGATCGCCACAACTACGCCCGGATTCTCGCCGGCGGCAAGGTCGTCCAAGAACGCACCAATCAGGTCACACACCATGGCGTCGAGCTCGGCGGAGACGTTACCGGCGTCCTGCATATCCTGTGCCATCTTTAGACCTTCCCATCGAGTCTGGCGTCGTTACAGTTCCTGTGCCTCGGCAGCGATCTTGGCGGCAGCGTCGCGGGCGCGCATCATATCCATCGCGCGCTTGTCGAGTACCTTGATCTGGCTGGCCAGCATTACTGCATCGACCACGCCCCAGATTACCACGCCTGTTGAAATCGAAAACCCAAGCGCACCAACTGTACCACGAAGGCGCGAGCAGATTGCCGCGACAAGGGCGGAGACGACAACCATCTTGATAAACGAGCCGCGGCGCTCGCGAAGCGTGCGGGCCTGCGTCACATAGGCAATGCGAGCCGCCTCAGAAGCCTCCGAGCGCATCTGGGCCTCGCGCGCAATGGCCGCCGCCTCAGCCGATACGCGGGTACCCATCAGCGACCTCTCCGCTCGCGTGCCAGACATTTAGAAATCATCGGGGGAGAGCGTATGGACGAACTCGTCGAACTTCTCGAACTCCTGCTCGTCGTCGACATCCTCGGCGTGGGTGGAAACAGTGCCCAGGCGATTCATGATGTCGTCCTCCACAAACATGGGGGCATTGCTGCGCACGGCAAGGGCAATGGCATCACTGGGGCGGGCGTCGATCTTGCGCTCCTCGCCATCGGCCAGTACGACGATCGTCGCGTAGAACAACGGCGGCTCGGCGCGAACGATCTCGATGCGCTCGAGCTTGGCGCCCAGGGCGTCAACGGTATCGAGCAGCAGGTCATGGGTAATCGGGCGCTCGGCGCGGCCGCTATCGATGCCGCGGCTGATGGCAGCAGCTTCAAACGAACCAGTCTGAATGGAAAGGGAACGCAGCGGCGCGGGCGAGTCCGATTTGCTGCTGCGCTCACGAAGTACGATAAGCGATGGCACGGGACCGGCGGACATGACGATGGTCTCTATGTCGACGCGAACCATGGAACACCTCCGGTACGTAGCGGTTAACACGCGGCAGCCCGCCGCATTGAATAGCTATACTACCCAATCTTTCGCACAGCACACAAAATCAAAGTAGTTAATTTGGGACGGGGCTTTTTTGACTACTTTCAGTAGGTAAGAAAAAAGCCCCGAGGCAACGCCCCAGGGCTCTTCACAGTTTTGATGGTGGACCTGACAAGATTCGAACTTGTGACCTCCCGGTTATCAGCCGGACGCTCTAACCAACTGAGCTACAGGTCCATCATGGTGGAGGTTAGGGGGATCGAACCCCTGACCTCAGGCTTGCAAAGCCCGCGCTCTCCCAGCTGAGCTAAACCCCCACGGAGACAGTAATAAACACCCCAGCGGCGACTCGGCTCTCGCTGGGGTGTTTATTGCGAAAGAAAGTGGTGGACCTGACAAGATTCGAACTTGTGACCTCCCGGTTATCAGCCGGACGCTC
>CAUFXK010000003.1 GCA_959596495.1 uncultured Collinsella sp.
GACTTGCAGCGACGGACCTCGGGACGCTCTTACACCACGTCTGCGCGCGCCACCTAATTCAATGTGTCTATTTATACGTATTTGAACTAACTGTCCAGCCCTGTTCGACGGCGCACGGGTGATTCGCCGTTTAGACCGGCGCAAGGCCGATTCCGGCCCGCAGAGCGTTGAGCCAAGCGGCCTGACGCTTGCGATAGCCCTTGATGCGATATCGGAATCGGACTCCTGCGAGTCGATGCATCGTTTGGGCGAAGGCTTCGAGTGCAACAAGGTCTTTCATTTGGTCGCGATTGATAACCAGGACGTGGATGCCCATTGCCTTGAGGCCATTATTTCGATTGCCATCGTGGATGCGAGCGTTTTGAAGCTCATGCCCAATTCCGTTGTATTCGTTGTCGACTCCGGCGGCCGGGCAATATAGGTCGCAGATGGCGTAAGGGATGCCGGAGGACATGTTAACCGCAAGAGTGTCGAAGTCGATTCGATAGTTGAGTAGCAGGCCTCCCATGGGCAGGCTGCAACATCCGAATCCGCCAAAGCGCATGGGCGCTCCGAGAACGGCTAACATTAGGGATTCGGCTGGGGATGCAGATCCGGGTCGGGCAAGCTTGACTGCCGTGCGAAACGAGGTGTATGAGCTACTTTTGGCGAAGCGCGCGACCGCCTCGAGATCTTCGATGGTCGTGGCTCGATGGTCGTGGCGGGCTCGCATTTGTAGTGCGCCTGTTCGTAGCGGGTTTCGTTCTGCTGTTTGGCTGCCGACTGGCCGCCCAGGCAATCAAGATCGCCCGTCGCTGCGCAGCTATCGCCCTTGGGCCAGATGTCGTCATAGGCGATGGGGTAGGTTGCCTCGGGCGGAAGGGAGTAGGTTCCGAGCAGCTCCATAAGGAGCATCAAGGTTTTGGCGACCGATTCATTTTTAGAACAAAGCATGGCTGTCATGGCAGGAGACGTTGCGTAGATGTCGGCCTCGACGTGCATAATTGCACCTTCAGGAAGCGGAGCGGAGAGAATATGCTGAAGAAGTCGCTTGTCGGGGCGTCTGTTGTCTTCGTTTGAAACGAGAAGATCGAGTAGTTCGGAATCATCTTCATTCCAGGCGTCGAGTATCGAAAGTGCGCCAAAGTCTATCGCGTCATTATTGGGAATGCAGCTAGCCAAGGCCTGTGCTTGCTGTTCACTATCAACGGAGTCCCAGGGTAGGGCAGAGTACGCCCGTCGTGCGCGACGAATTGCGCGGAGGGCGGAGAAATGTGAAATCACGGTCGTCATAGCTATAACGTACTAAGTTGGCGGCAGAATGCGACCGCCATACCGTTCTTTTCGCTCAGCGGGGCGCTGTGCGCCATGAACGGCTGGGTGTTATGAAATCGATGGAATCGGTTGAGGGGATTGCAGGAAATTGAGCTCTGCCGCGAAGGTTGACGATAGCTACTGGACAGTTAGTTCAGATACGTATAAGGCGACGGGCATTCGAGGCGTTTCTAAGGGCCTTCGAGGGTGATTTGAGGGTAAATATGCGGCGGTTGTACTCGAAAACGATGAGCTTTGGGCGGCATGGCATCCGCCGGGGAGCTCAGAAGGCTCCGAACGGCCCTTTGGGGCTTTAAAAAATACGTATCTGAACCAATTGTCCAGGGAAGGTTGGCGAGGGATAGAAAAAGGGCCGGAAGCGAGCTTCCGACCCTTTAAAAGCATCAAAGATGATGCGATGCGCGTTGGACTACAGCGCGAAGTCGCCGCCGACGAGCGTGGAGACGGGCTCCTCGTGGTAAACGGCGGAGATGGCCTGAGCGAACTCCTCGGCGACCGAGATGGTCTTGATCTTGCCGCCGACCTCGACGGGAATGGCGTCGGTGACGAGGCACTCGACGATCGGGGCGTCGTTCAGACGCTCGATGGCCGGACCGGAGAAGATGCCGTGGGTGGCGCAGACGTAGATGTCGCCAGCGCCCATAGCCTTGAGCTCCTTGACGTTGGCGCACAGGGTGCCAGCGGTGTCGATCATGTCGTCGTTGATGATGCAGGTCTTGCCCTTGATGTCACCGATGATGCCCATGACCTCGGCGGCGTTGTGGCGCGGACGGCCCTTGTGGGCGATGGCCAGGTCGCAGCCGAGCATGTCGGACAGCTTCTTGGCGGCCTTGGCGCGGCCCACGTCGGGGGAGACGACAACCAGGTTGTCGGTGTCGAAGTTCATGGCGTTGTAGTACTGGCCAAACAGCGGCAGTGCGGACAGGTGGTTGACCGGGATATCAAAGAAGCCCTGGATCTGACCCTGGTGCAGGTCGAGGGTGATGATGCGGTCGACGCCGGCGCGCTCGAGCAGGTTGGCGACGAGGCGGGCGGTGATGGGCTCGCGCGGGCCGGCCTTGCGGTCCTGGCGGGCATAGCCGTAGTGGGTGATGACGGCGGTGATGGAGCGGGCGGATGCGCGCTTGGCAGCGTCGGTGGCGATGAGCAGCTCCATGAGCATGTCGTTGACGTTGCCGCCGGCCACGGACTGAATCAGGAAGACGTCGGCGCCGCGGACGGTCTCGTCGTAGCGGGCGTAAATCTCACCGTTGGCGAACTGCTTTAGCGTAAGGCCCGAAAGCTCGACCCCAAGGTACTCAGCGATCTTCTGAGCGAGGGGACGGTTGGAGGAACCGGAATACACGCGGATGGACTTGCGCATATTCTCCGACTTCTCGGGATCATTAATCGGCATTACCCTTCTCCTTTATACATCGAATGCCATATAGATGCCTTTTTGCATTGTAACCGTGCGGCGGGGTTAATCGGGTCTTGATAACGTCTTTACCGTCAACGGACACGAACCGACCACTCATCCGGTCGCGCAGGTCACGATAGAAAAAGGAGCCGTCCCCATGGAACAGCTCCTTTTGTGCTTGGTGAAACGTTATGCCTCGTCGTCCTCGTGCAGACGACGGCGATAATCGGCGGCCCAGCCCTCAATATTTACCTGACGGGCGCGGCCCAGACCGAGTGCGTCGGCCGGGACCGGCTCGGTGATGACGGAGCCGGCAGCCACGAGCGCACCGTCGCCAATCTGGGCGGGCGCGACCATCATGGTGTCAGAACCGATGAAGGCATCCTTGCCGATGACGGTCTTGTGCTTGTGGACGCCGTCGTAGTTGCAGGTGATAGAGCCCGCGCCTACGTTGACGCCGGAGCCCATGGTGGTGTCGCCGATGTAGGACAGGTGGGGCACCTTGGAACCCTCGCCGATCGTGGACTTCTTGATTTCCACGTGCGTACCGGCCTTGGAGCCGTCGAGCATGTGGGTGCCCGGGCGCAGGTAGGCGCGCGGGCCGCAGTCGACGCCGTTCTCGATGACGGCCTCGATGGCGATGGTCTCATCGATGATGCAGCCGCTGCCGACGGTGGTGTCGGTGAGGCGGCTGTTGGGGCCGAGCTGGCACTCCTCGCCCACGGTGACGTGACCGATCAGATGCGTCTGCGGCCACACGACGGTGTCGCGGCCGACGGTGGCGTCGGGACCGATCCAGGCCTGCGTGGGGTCGATGAACGTGACGCCTTCTGCCATCCAGTGCTCGTTGATGCGGTCGCGCGCGATGGCGGTGAGCTGCGCGAGCTGGATGCGGCTGTTGACGCCCAGGCCGTCGCGGTAGTCGTCGCAGTGGAAGATGGAGACTGCCTGGCCGTGACCCTTGAGGATTTCGAGCATGTCGGGCAGGTAGTACTCGGACTGCGCGTTGTCGTTGCCGATCTCGTTAATGTGGGCGGCAAGCTGCGCGCCGTCGAAGGCGTAGCAGCCGGCGTTGCACTCCAGCAGCGTGGCGGCCTGCTCGGGCGTGCAGTCCTTCTGCTCGATGATGCGCTCGATCTGACCATCGGCGCCCAGCTTGATGCGGCCGTAGCCAAAAGGATCGGGCGGGGTCATGGTCATGACGGTGCAGGCGAGCTCGCCGGTGGCGACGGTCTGCGCGAACTTGGCGACGGTGTCGGCGGTGATGAGCGGCAGGTCGCCGTTGAGCACGACGACGGGGCCTTGCGCGATGCCGCAGGCCTCGAGCGCGACCTTGACGGCATGGCCGGTGCCCAGGCGCTCGGTCTGCTCGACGCACTCGACTTTGGTGGCGCTGTTGGCGTAGGCGCCATCGATGAGGGCGCGCATCTCGTCGGCGTGGCTGCCGATGACGACCACGACGCGGCTGCAGCCGGCCTTGATGGTGGCGTCGACGATCCACTGAACCATGGGCTTGCCTAGAATCTTGTGCGAAACCTTGCAGTGGTTCGACTTCATGCGGGTGCCCTCGCCGGCGGCGAGGATAATTGCGGTTGCGTCCATGTGATCTCCTGTTACGTTATAGAGACGTGTGTTTGGAAACGATACACGGCGCAATATGATACCGCAGGCATATGATGAGCGCGTAACGATTGATGCGCGGCAGCTGAGGCTTGGGCCGGCGGTACGGCGTTTGCGCTGGTTGTGTATGGTGGCGGCGCTGCGGCGTTGACGTTTGAGCGAGGGGATGGGGATGCCCGTGGACACCATGCGAGAGGAATCGGGCAACGAACCCGTCGCGGCATTTTCGATGTCGCATCCGGCGGTGCCGGCGCTCTACATGGTGCTGACGTTGGGGCTCACCATGTTCTCGATGCAACCGGTGCTGATTGCGCTATCGCTTGCGGGCGGGTTGGCGTACGGGCTTGCGACGCGCGGTGTTGCGCGCACGTTGGGCGCGCTTCGCTGGCAGCTGCCGGTGATTTTGATCATTGCGGTGCTCAATCCGCTGTTTAGTGCATCGGGCTCGACGGAGCTGTTTCGTATTGGCATGCGTGCGGTGTATCTAGAGAGCATGGTTTACGGCCTGTGCATGGGCGGGCTGTTCGTGGCGAGCGTGCTGTGGTTTGAGGCCGCGGCGTCGATGCTCGAATACGACAAGGTACTTGCGCTTTTGGGCAACGCCGCGCCGGTGCTCGCGCTCATGATCTCGATGTGCATGCGGCTTATCCCGCAGTTTTTACGCCGCGGTCGTACGGTACTGGCGGTGCAGGATGCGATTGATGTGCCGGGTCGCGCGCCGGCCGATCCCGTGCGTTCGCGCCTACGGGCATCGAGCGTGTTGATGGGCTGGGGCATGGAAGATTCGCTGGAGCGCGCGGACGCCATGCGCTCCCGTGGATGGGGCGCCGCGACACGTCGCACGACGTACGCGCGGTATCGGCTGGGTCGCGGCGATGTTGCCGCGCTGGTTGGGCTTGCGGTGTTTGGTGCCGCTGCGGTGGCGGTGGCATGGACCGCGACAACGCAGTATTCGTTTTACCCGCAACTATCGGTGCCGGCGCCGTGGCTGGGCTATGTCGTGTACGCTGCCTGGATGATGCTGCCCTGCGTGTTGCATGCGATCGATGAGAAGAGGTTCGGCTGATGGCTCGGTTGGATAGGGGACCGGTGTCGGGCGCGGCATACGGCCCGGATATGCCGGCGATTGAGGTGCGGAGCCTGAGCTTTGCCTACCCCGATGCGGATGCTGCGGTGCTCGAGGGACTCGACTGGTCTGTTCCCCAAGGTGCATTTGCGCTGCTTGTCGGCGGTACCGGATCGGGTAAGTCGACGTTGCTGTCGCTACTCAAGCCCGAGATCGCTCCGGCGGGCGAGCGCACCGGCGAACTGCTCGTGCTGGGCGAGAACGTCGCCGACATGGATGTGCGGGCATCGGCGGAGCGCGTGGGCTATGTGTTCCAGGATCCCGAGAACCAGATCGTGTGCGAAACCGTGTGGCACGAGATGGCGTTTGGCCTGGAAAACTTGGGGCTAGCGCGTGATGAGATGCGCCGTCGCGTAGCTGAGACCAGCTATTTCTTTGGGCTGGAAGATTGGCTTCACCGCGATACTGACACGCTTTCGGGCGGTCGCAAACAGTTGCTGTCGTTGGCGGCCGTTCTGACGCTGCGCCCGCGCGTGCTGCTGCTCGACGAGCCCACGTCTCAGCTTGATCCGGTTGCGGAGAAGAATTTCCTGCACGCGCTGTTTCGTGTGAATCGCGAGCTGGGCTGCACGGTTGTTGTGGCGACGCATCAGCCGCGCCCAATGCTCGAATACGCGACGTGTGCGTACCGGATTGAGGACGGTCGCGTGCGCGAGGTGGCGGATATGGCTTCTTTGGGACGCCGAGAATCGCTGTTTTCCGATGACATGTTGGGGTGGGGTGCCATCCGATGTGCAAATAAAGGAGTATTCAGCAGGCGTGAGGACAATTTGGGCTCTCTGGAGCCGCCCGGGGACGTATCGAGCGCGAAAAAAAGTTCGGAATTGGACAAATCGTCCGAATTTGTGGCGCAAACGTCGCTCGAGAACGGCTCGGAAGCCTTCTCGCGCACGGATGGAAGCAGAATACTCCAAAAAATGCACGGCGGGTCGGCTACCACCCTGTCGGAAGGCTGGTTTCGCTACGATCGAGCGTCCGGCTGGGTGCTGCGCGGGCTCGATGCTTCGTTTTCGGCTGGCGCGGTGCATGCAATCGTGGGCGGCAACGGATGCGGTAAGTCGACGATGCTCTCGGTGCTGGCGAAGACCGCCAAGCTGCAGCGCGGCCGCATGGTGCGCGAAGCGGCCTCGGCGGCGCTGCTGCCACAGAATCCCAAGGCATTGCTGGTTGCCGAGACGGTTCGCGATGAGCTGATGGAATGGGCCTCGACCTGCGGATACGACGAGGCCGCAGCACGGGAGCAGACAGCGCGCCTGGGTCTGGCGGGCTTGGAGGCGCGTCACCCGTACGATCTTTCGGGCGGTCAGTGCCAGCTGCTTGCGTTGGCAAAGCTGCTGTTGATTGGCCCCGAGCTGCTATTGCTCGATGAGCCCACCAAGGGTTTGGACCTGGCCAGCCGCCGCATCATCGCCCGTGCCCTGCGTGACCATGCGAAGGCTGGCGGCACCGTCATCATGGCTACGCACGATTTGGACTTTGCCGAGCAGGTAGCCGACGACGTCGCCATGATGTTTGACGGCGAGATTGCCTGCGTGGAGCCCCCGGCCGACTTCTTTGCCGACAACGTGTTCTATAGGGCGTGATGGGATGACGGACTGTCGTTTCTCGCGTTTACTCACAAAACTGGAGATTCCGCTGTTGTTGGCGGTGCCGGCGGTGATGGCAACGGCGTTGCTGGCGGGCGTTGAGCAGGCGGCGCTCGCCATGCTTGTCGTGGTGGCGCTGGTGCTTGCGCTGTTCTTTGCAGGCTACGAGGCGTCGCGACCGGGCCTGCGCCAGATTATGCCCACGCTGGTGCTGGCGGCGCTGGCGGCGGCGGGCCGCATCTTGTTCGGCCCCATTCCCGACTTTAAACCCGTGAGCGCCATCGCCATCATCGCCGGGGCGACGCTCGGGCGTCGCAACGGCTTCATGGTCGGCGCGTTGGCAGCACTGACCAGCAATTTCTTTTTTGGGCAGGGCATGTGGACGCCATGGCAGATGTATGCCTGGGGCCTGGTTGGCTATGTTGGCGGTGCGCTGGCGCATGCCGGTGCGTTCGACCGTGCGGATGGAACCGTGCGCATGCCGGCGCTGATGGCGTACGGCTTTGCTTCGGGTCTGCTGTACGGCGTGGTGATCAACGCGTACGACATTATCGGTTTTGTACAACCGCTCACGTGGGCGGGCGTCGTGGCGCGTCTTGCCACGGCAGTGCCGTTCGATATCACACACGGCCTCGCGACCTGCGTGTTCTTGGCCGCCCTCTACAAGCCTTGGTGTCGACGGATCAACCGCGTTGTCGTGAAATACGGGCTGTAGGGCTGGTTGCGCCGGGGCGTGAATCAATACTTCCGAAGTACCATTTCAAAACTATGCCGGTTTACGGGGCTAGATTAGCGTAGGCCGACCATACCGGCTTTTTTCAAAATAGAGCAAGCCGTTTACCTGAGGTTTTATTATTTCGGAATTGCGTATGGTTGGGGGTTCGCGATTCAGCCCCGTAAACCGGCATAGTTTTGGAATGGCCGGCTGATATGACGGGCATCGTGGCCCTCAGAGAGCCAAATCGATCCGTTTTCCTCCGTCTCCAGACGTTCCCGGGGAATCAGTTGGCGGCGCTTGCCACGAAACTGGCCCATCTACTACGTTTAGCTTGATACCCCCGACCATGACCGCGTTTTATGAAAAACCGCAGGCTTTCTACCTGCGGTTTTCTTTTTGCGTTGTTCGCTGTGGTTGAGGGTAGTGGCTTAAACGTAGTAGATGGGTCAGTTCCGTGGCGGGAGGGCCGCGTGGGTTCCCTCGCGAGGTGAAAATGATCCCTTTTCCTCCGTCCCCAGGGGATCAATTGGGGCTAGAGTTCTAGCGTGAGGGTGACGGGGCAGTGGTCGCTGCCAAAGATGTCGCCGCGGATGCCGGTGTCGCGTACGTTGTCGGCGATTGCGTCGCTCACCAGGAAATAATCGATGCGCCAGCCGGCGTTGTTCTTGCGAGCATTAAAGCGGTAGCTCCACCAGCTGTAGACGCCCTCGACGTCGGGGTTTGCCGCGCGCCAGGTATCGGTGAAGCCGGCGTTGAGCAGCTCGGTAAACTTGCCGCGTTCTTCGTCCGAAAAGCCCGCGTTGCCGCGGTTGGACTTGGGGTTCTTAAGGTCGATCTCCTCGTGCGCCACGTTAAAGTCGCCGCAAGTTACGACGGGCTTGCCGCTCTCGCGCTCAAGCGCGCTCAAAAAGCCGCGATAGGCATCGTCCCAGGCCATGCGCACATCGATGCGCGCGAGTTCGTTTTGCGCGTTGGGCGTATAGACGTCAACAAACCAAAACTTGTCGAACTCGAGCGCGCAGACGCGGCCCTCGGTCGCGGCTTGGGCAACGAGCTCGGCAGCCTCGCCTTCGCCGGCGTAGGACAGCAGCGCAGCGGCGTGCAGCACGCGTAGCGGTTCCTGGCGGCTAAAGACCGCGGTGCCCGAATAGCCTTTACGCTCGGCGTAGCTCCAGGTTTGGTGATAGCCGGGCAGGTCAATATCGACCTGGCCTTCTTGCAGCTTGGTCTCTTGCAGCGCCAGGATATCGACGTCGAGTTCTTGCGCGATCTGGATAAAGCTCGGGTCCTTTTTTAGCACGGCGCGCAGGCCGTTGACGTTCCACGAGGCGAAAGTGTAAGTCTGAGGCATGGTGTCCTTTCGACGGGGTTGGCAGGCTTAAGATTAGCGCAACGGGGGCGGGGTGGGCTCCGTGGGCGACGGCGCAATCGCGGCCGCCCCGACCAACATGGACGGAGGACAAACATGACGCAAGCGATAACAGATCCCAGGCAGGCCTCCGCCGCGCTGGCGGAGCTGTTCAATACCCACGAGCGCGTGGTGTTCTTTGGCGGCGCTGGTGTTTCCACGGCAAGCGGCATTCCCGATTTTCGCAGCGTGGACGGCCTGTATCACCAGCAGTTTGCCTATCCGCCCGAGACCATGCTGTCGCATAGCTTTTACGAGGCGCATCCGGCCGAGTTCTTCGACTTTTACCGCACCAAGATGATCGCGCTTAACGCTAAGCCCAACCGCTGCCACACCAAGCTGGCCGAGCTGGAGCGCGCCGGCAAGCTCGACGCCGTGGTGACGCAAAACATCGACGGCCTGCATCAGATGGCCGGCTCACAGCGCGTGTTCGAGCTGCACGGATCGGTCCATCGCAACATTTGCCAGTCGTGCGGCGCGGTCTATAGCGCCGAGTGGATTTGCTCGCGCGAGCACGAGGATGCCGCGGGCGTGCCTGCGTGCCCCGCGTGCGGCGGCCGCATCAAGCCCGATGTAGTGCTCTACGAAGAGCCGCTCGACGAGCATGTGTTGACCGGTGCCGTTGCCGCCATCGCCGCCGCCGATGCCCTCATTGTGGGCGGGACCTCGCTCGTGATGTATCCGGCGGCAGGCCTTACGCGATACTTTACCGGCGATACGCTGGCCATATGCAACCTTGCTCCCACCGATCAGGATGCAAATGCCGACCTGCTGATTTCTTGCGACATCGCGGCCGCGTTTGCGTTCTAGCCCGCGCGCGCGGATACAATAGAAAGACTGAGTGCAAAGCGACCCCGCCGCCAGCTCCCCAGACTCGGCGGCGTGGGCATTTTAGGAGGATGTTCATGGCGAACGACAGCAAGACATGGCGGTGCGGAAAGTACGAGCTCAGCTTTGACCGTCCGCGCATCATGGGCGTCCTCAACGTGACGCCCGATTCGTTTAGCGATGGCGGGGAGCACTTCGATCCGGATGCCGCCATCGAGTACGGCCTGGCGATGCTCGACGCCGGCGCCGACATCATCGACGTGGGCGGCGAGTCCACGCGCCCCGGCTTTACCCCGGTCAACCCCGACGAGGAGGCTCGCCGCGTGCTGCCCGTGGTGCGCGCGCTGGCCAAGGAGGGCGCCATCGTCTCGATCGACACGCGTCATGTGGCGGTTGCCAAGGCGGCCGTGCGCTGCGGCGCCTCGATCGTCAACGACGTGACCGGCTTCACCGATCCCAAGATGGTCGAGTTTGTTAAGACGAGCACCTGCGGCATCATCGTGATGCATGCCGGCGAGGTCGCCGCACCCGCCCGCACGCACGCGACGGTGCAGCTCGATACCTCGGCTGCGGCGTTTGTTGCCGAGAAGGCACGCGAAGCGGCTGCCGAGGCCGCGCGCGAGGCCGAGAAGCCGGCCCGTCGCCGTCGTGGCAAGTTGCTGGGCGAGCCTAAGCCGGAGGCCAAGCTTCCGGGCGGCGTGGTGCAGCCCTCGTTGCCGTTTGGCGAACCGGAGCCCACGTCCGAGCCTGTAACCGAGCTGGGGCAGGAGACGCCGGCCGCCGAGCAGGCAGCTGCCGCCGAGACCGTCGCGCCCGCGCCCGAGGCCGCGTCCGCAGCCACCGAGGCCGCATCGGAGTCCAATGACCGCCTGGCCGCCATGATGCGCCGCAGCGCCCGCCGCGAGGAGGCCTATGTGCCCACCTCGCAGCTCCGCCGCTTTACCCTGCCCGATTCTGCGCCCATCATGCGCCGCGTCATGGGCTTTCTGTCCGACCAGGCCCGCACGCTCATCCATGCCGGCGTGTCGCGCGACCGCATCTGCATCGATCCTGGCCCGGGCTTTGGTAAGTCGGCTAACGAGGACATCGTCATCCAGCGCGAGACTGCCAAGATGGCGTCACTGGGCTATCCGCTCATGTGTGCCGTGTCGCGCAAGCGCTTTGTGGGCGCCGTCTCGGGCGTGACCGAGGCCGCCGAGCGCGATGCCGCTACGTTTGGCGTGTGCCTGGGCGCCATCCAGGCCGGTGCCAACATCGTGCGCGTGCACGACGCCGCGGGTTTTGCGCAGTTCCTGAACGGCTACTGGGCGGTTGCCAAGCCACAGCCGCGCCGCGCGTTTGTGGCCGTGGGCTCCAACCTGGGGCATCGCTGCGACAACATCCGCGCCGCACGCGAGATGATCGCCGAGATTCCACTCACCTGCGTGTCCAACTCCTCCAAGATTTACGAGAGCGAGCCGGCCTACGAGACGCGCCAGGACGCGTTTGCCAACGCCGTCATCGAGATCAAGACCGAGCTGGCGCCGCTGGTGCTGCTCGATGAGCTCATGAAGATCGAGGCCGAGCTGGGGCGCGACCGCTCCAAGAAGGCCAAGGCCAACGGTCCGCGCACCATCGACCTGGACCTGCTGTGGATGGATGGCGAGACCCACGGCGGCAAAAAGCTGCGCCTGCCGCATCCTCTCATTGGCGAGCGCGACTTTGTGCTGGTGCCGCTCGAGGACCTGATGCACGACCCGGCGCGGTTCTTCCGCTACAACGGTGTCGAGGTCAAGGAGCCCGAGGACCGCGTGGGCCATATCGTGGGCGAATTGGGGCGTATGTAGATGATCGAGATGAATGCTGTTGTCGCCGGCACCGAGCTCGACGCGGCGCGCGACGCGGGCCGCGAGGGCGTGTCCGCGGGCTGGTGCGCGTGGAGCGCGGGCGATGCTTCGCTGACGTTTTCGCTGGTTGTGCGCCCCGATGTGAACATGCATGCCTTCCACGGCCTGCCGTTTGTGGCCGCGATGGGCATGATGGACGCGCTCGTGGGCACGGCATCGACGCCGGGGTTGGGCCTTGCCGGTAAGGTGGGTATCCAGTGGCCGAGCGACATTGTGTGCGGCGCGCCCGCATTTGAGACGTCGTTCGCGCGCGTTACCGTGAACGGCGGTGCCGGTGCCGCGGGCATGTTCGGTGCCGTGACGGTGGATATTGAGCTTTCGGCGTTGAGCGAGCTCGGTGTGGATGCGGCCGACGAAGCGCTGGTCGAGGAGTTGGCCGCCGCCGTGCTGACCCGTGTGGACACCTGGGCGGTTGTTGCCAACACGCCGCAGGGCGCTGCCGGTCCGCTGGCTCCCGTGCTGGGCGAGTACTTCGACATGGTGCCGCTGCTGGGCCGCCAAGTTGCGGCGGTGTCGCCCAACGGCTTGCCGCTTGCGGTCGGTGTGTTTGCGGGCCTGGACATCTGGGGTCGTGCGACCATCAAGACCGATGCCGGCGAGCAAGAGTTTCCGCCCGAGGCTGTACGAATTCGCGGACTGTAGCGCGAGGCGCCAGCGCTCAAAGACAACGATGACAACAAGACCCTCCTCGGCCTGTGCCGGGGAGGGTTTCGCCTATCTGGGGAATAGGCTTGGCGAGCATTTGCGGGGACTGTGGCATCGGGCGTGCTTGACTTAAGCCCCTGCTCTATCCCAGCTCCTGCATGCGGCGGTAGATTTCGCAGATACCCTTGATGGTGAGCTGTCCGTCGACCACGTCGAAGGCGTCGGTCGAATCGGCGACGATGCTGGCGAGACCGCCCGTGGCGATAACGGTGGCGTCCTCGCGGCCCAGCTCGCGCTTCATGCGCGCGACTAGGCCCTCAGCCATTGCGGCGGCGCCCGTTACGGCGCCGACCTTGATGCACTCCTCGGTATCGCGGCCGATGGCGTGCTCGGGCGCCTCGAGCGGAACGCTGGCGAGCTTGGCGGCTCGGGCGGCGAGCGCGTCCATCGAAATGCGGATGCCCGGCGCAATCGCTCCACCAATGTAATAACCGTCCTCATCGATGACGTCGATATTGGTCGCGGTGCCAAAGTCCACCACGATTGCCGGCGCGCCGTAGAAAGTTTCGGCCGCAACGGCGTTAGCGACGCGGTCGGCACCTACGGCCTGGGGACGCGCCGCGCGCAGCTTGGTCACCGCGGCCGTCTGCGGTCCGATGACGATGGCGTCTGCGGCAATGCGGTCGGCCACGGCGTGCCATTCGCGCGAGAGCTGCGGCACCACGCCCGCAAAGGCGATCGCGTCGACCGCGTCGAGCGAAAGGCCGTACATCTTAAAGAAACCCATCAGGCGCACATGGATCTCGTCGGCGGTATAAGAGCGGTCGGTGGGCATGCGCCACGACTGCACCAGCTCGTCTCCGTCAAACAGGCCCATGGCCGTCTGCGTATTTCCCATATCGATAGCGAGCAGCATGTCTACTCCCGGTGTTGGCATAAAAGGACGCGCACCATTGTATACGTGCCGTCGACGGCGCTCGGCTGCGATTCGTTTACGGTGATAGGGGCTGAGGGGTTTTAAATATGAAGGAATTATGCTCTACGAGATTTTCCTTGCCGTTTAGCGAACTCCCGTGTAATATTCTTTCTTGCGCACATGAGGCGCCCAGACATTGCGGGGTGGAGCAGTCTGGTAGCTCGCCGGGCTCATAACCCGGAGGTCGTAGGTTCAAATCCTGCCCCCGCGACCAAGAACTTGCAGCTCGTCGGCCTAGCCGGCGAGCTTTTTTGTTATTTCGGGACCGTGTTTTCGGTTCAATTCTCGGCCTCTCAATCAAAGATCTCGATCTGTAACATCTAGACCCGATTTGGGCGGCTAGGTGTTACAGATCGAGATATACCGGTGGGTTGGGTCGTGTTTGTCTAAATCTGTAACACGAGGGACGGATTTTGCCGAGTTGTTGTTATAGATTGAGATTTTCTAGCAGGCGGGTTTGGTTTGTCTCGATCTGTAACAGTAAGACCCGGTTTTGCCGCGTAACTGTTACAGATTGAGATAAACCGGCGGGCCGCCCTGCCCCATCCACCTGCCGCTACCTGCTGTCCGCCGATTTCCGTTGCGCTGTTGTATTCCCATGCCATATCCTCTAGACAACTACGCGGCATCATCGCCGCCGCGCCTACAAGAGAGGAATGTCCATGACCGCACCTGCATCCAAGCTGCTTCAGCCCATTACGGTTGGCCCCCTTGAGCTCAAAAACCGCATTATGTTCCCGCCGTTGACCACCGGCTACGAGGAGCGTGACGGCTCCATTGGCGAGCGCAGCCTGGCTTTTTACGAGCGCTTGGCCCGTGGCGGCGTGAGTTACATCGTCATCGGCGACGTTGCTCCCGTCATGACCGCAAGCCCCACGCCCAAGCTGGCGACCGACGCCCAAATCCCCACGTTTAAGGCCCTGGCCGATGCCGTCCACAAGCACGGCGCCAAGGTCGCGCTGCAGCTGTTCCACCCCGAGTACGACGTGCCCGGTGTCGGCCGCATGGTCATGGGATCCATGGCCGCCGCCAAGGCCGCGCAGGAGGCCAAGGCCGCCGGCGACGAGGAGACCTTTGCCGCCAAGATGGCCGAGTCCAACGAGATCCGCAACCAGGCCTACGCCAAGCTGCACCACGACATGCAGCACTTTGTGAACGAGGCGAGTGTGGAGCAGCTCACCCAGATCAAGGAGGCTATCGCCGCCTCGGCCGCTCGCGCGCAGCAGGCCGGCATCGACGCCATCGAGGTCCACGGCGACCGCCTGGTAGGTTCGCTGTGCTCGGCCATCCTCAACCAGCGCACCGACGAGTACGGCGGCTCGTTCGAGAACCGCGTTCGCTACGCGCTGGAGGTCGTCGCTGCCATTAAGGAAGCCGCGCCGCAGCTGATGGTGGAGTACAAGCTCCCCGTGATCATGGAGAACCCCGACGGCACGCCGCGCGGCAAGGGTGGCCTGCAGCCCGACGAGGCCTGCGAGTTTGCCAAGCTGCTCGAGGGCGCGGGCATCGATATGATTCAGGTCGCACAGGCCAACCACACCGGCAACATGGGCGACACCATTCCGCCCATGGGCGCCATGCCCTACAACTGGACGCTGCCCGTGGCCGAGCGCGTCAAGGCCCTGGTCTCCGTGCCGGTGGCAACCGTCGGCCGCGTTGTCTCGGTTGAGGCCGGCGAGAAGATTCTGGAAGACGGCTCCGCCGATATCATCGCTTATGGCCGCTCGCTCATGTGCGACCCCGACATTGCGCTGAAGGCCGCCACGGGCGAGCCCATTCGCGAGTGCCTCAACTGCAATAAGGGCTGTGTCGACGCGATTCAAAACCGCAAGTACATCTCGTGCGTGCTTAATGCCGAGAACGGCGACGAGGCGACCATCGCCATCAAGCCGGGCGAGGGCGACAAGAAGATCGCCGTGGTGGGCGGCGGTATTGCCGGCCTGGAGGCCGCGCGCGTGGCGGCCAAGCGCGGTTACGACGTGACCGTCTACGAGGCGAGCGATCATCTGGGCGGCCAGATTGTGCTGGCGGCCGCGCCTCCGCGCAAGGACGAGATCATGCGCTCGGTCGAGTACTACGAGAAGATTCTGCCTGGCCTGGGCGTGAAGGTTGAGCTCAACCATGCCGCTACCGCTGAGGACCTCAACGCCGCCGACGCCGCGATTGTGGCCGTGGGCGCACACGACGTGGTCATCCCCGTTCCGGGTGCCGATTCGGAGAAGGTCGTCTCGAGCTGGGACGTGCTGGCCGGCAAGGTGGAGCTCAGCGGCCGCGTCGCCGTCATTGGCGGCGGCCTGGTGGGCACCGAGACTGCCGAGTACCTGCTGCAGCACGGCTGCGAGGTGGCGATCGTGGAGATGCTCGACAAGATTGCCGCAGGCGAGTCCGAGACCATTCTGCCGCTGATTATGAGCGACTTTGCAGAGCACAACGTGGAGCAGCATGTTAAGACCCGCCTGACCGCCATTACCGACGAAGGCGTGGAGGCTGTTCGCACCACCGAGGACGGCGCCGAGGAGCCGGTGAGGATCGCCTGCGATTACGTGGTGATGGCCGTGGGCTCCAAGGCCAACGCGTTTGACCTGGATGGCGTGACGGTGCCCGTGACCTGCGTGGGCGACTGCTCGGGTGAGCGCACCGCCGACATTGCGAGCGCCATTCGCACGGCGTATCACGCGGCCAACGAGCTGTAGCTGAACATCGCGGCCAGGCGGGGCGGTAGCACGGATCCGCCTCGCCCGGCTGTGTCCCGTCGGGTGTCAACCGGTGCGGGGCCTGCAAGCGCAGCAGGTCCCGCCCTTTTTGTTTTGCTCCGGTGGATGGCAATGCGAGGTAATCATGAGGAGTGAGGACGTCTACTGCCTTGCAGATCACTCAAAAATATTGGGGGAGGGGTTAATAACTATATCCTCTATACCAAAGGACATAAAGAGATGCCAATTTTGTTGACAAGCGAATGACGATTAGCTGCGAGTCAGCTACCAGCGTAAATAATCGATAAAGAAATGTCGTAATTTGGTGCCAAATGCCCAGATAACGCCGCGTCTATTTTAATTAACTGCTTTGAGCAAACAGTAAAATGCTACTATCTAACTTGCACGTAAGAAAGCAGATTAACGGCTAAGGCTAAGAAGTGGCAGGTATGTCGGAAGCAACTAGGACTCGCACGCATGCGCCCGAGGTTAGGCAGCGCGCCGTCGAGATCCTCCAAGAGGGGGTCGGTCATCGCGCTCTCGCCGCGGAGCTTGGCATTCCCCAGGCCACGGCTCGTCAGTGGGCCCGCGCGTATGCCGTGGGCGGTGCCGACGCCGTTCTCAATGCCGGTTCGCATCATCACACCTATTCGTACGACGTAAAGCTCGCTGTGGTTAAGGACCGTCTGGAAAACGGCTTGACGGTTCGCGAGGCCATGATCAAGCACAAGATTCCCAGCGAGTCTTCGGTCAAGGCTTGGTGCCGTCAGTACCGCGAGAGCGGTGAGTCCGCACTGGTCGATAAGCCGCGCGGTCGCAAGCCGCGCGTTAAAAAGGCGGAATAGCAAACGGGATGGTGCGCCCACAGGGGCGCATTTTTCTTACCGCGCCTCTGCTCCAATGTGGACATGCCCTTACCCCGTACGCCCAAAACTCCCCAGTTGACCGAAAACCTGCCACCGCAACCCCGTAATTGAGCTATAACGTTAAACAATTGCAGCGTTTTTGCATGGGGGAGTGATGGTATGACGCTACTGTATTTCCTTACCCTGTTTCCGCTGGTACCGGCGTTGGGCATGCTGTTCGCGCGCGGCGACCGCGCCCGCGATGCGGTGGGGCTCATAGGTTCCGGCATTATTATGGCGGTGACAGTTGTAGTCGCCGTCATGTTTTTTGGCATGGGTCCGCAGAGCTTTGAGGTTGCCTCCGGCACCTCGCATGTGCTCTCGATCATCAGCTCCGTCATCGACGTCATCCTGTGCGCCGTAATCCTGTACAACGCGTACAAATATAGGAACGCGCTCACCACGGTGCTCGGCATAGTCCAGCTGGTGGGCTCGCTCGCCTTTGCAGCCATGACGCTGCCCGCGACCGAAGCCGTCACCGCAACCCCGCTCTACCTGGACTACATGAGCGTGATCATGGTGCTCGCCGTCGGCATCGTCGGCAGCCTAATCTGCGTGTATGCCTTGGGTTATATGAAGGACTTCCAAGCGCACGATGAGCACGAGGCCGCGCTGCGCGGGCAGACCGCGCCCGACCGTCGCCCGCAGTTCCTGGCGCTCATGTTCCTGTTCCTCTCGGCCATGTTCGTTATCGTGACGAGCGACAACCTTGAGTGGCTGTTCTGCGGCTGGGAAATCACCACCGTGTGCTCGTTCCTTATGATTGGCTATACGCGCACGCCCGAGGCCATCAAGAACGCCTTTAACCAGATCATCCTCAACATGCTGGGCGGCATCGCGTTTTTGGCCGGACTCATGTACCTGCACGTTAACGGCATGCCGCTGACCATCCCGGGCATGATCGAGCTTTCCGGTGCCGGAACCGTGCAATCCGCGCTGCTGGTGATGCCGGTCATCCTGCTGTCGCTCGCCGCACTCACCAAGGCCGCACAGATGCCGTTCCACACTTGGCTGCTGGGCGCCATGGTTGCCCCCACGCCCACGAGCGCCCTGCTGCACTCGTCAACCATGGTCAAAGCCGGCGTGTTCCTAATGGTCAAGCTGAGCCCGCTCTATGCCATCTATCCCGTGACCGGCTTTATGGTCACGAGTGTGGGTGCCATCACGTTTTTGCTCGCTGCCCTCATGGCCATCTCGCAGAGCAACGCCAAGCGCGTGCTCGCGTACTCCACCATTTCCAACTTGGGCCTCATCAGTGCCTGTTTGGGTGTCGGCGCGCCCGAGGCCGTATGGGCGGCCATCTTCCTGATCCTGTTCCACACGGTGGCCAAGTCGCTGCTGTTCCTGTGCGTGGGCACGGCCGAGCATCATATCGGCAGCCGCAATATCGAGGACATGGACGGTATGTTCAGCCGTATGCCACACCTGACGCGCTTGATGATGCTGGGCATCATGGGCATGTTCGTGGCGCCGTTTGGCATGCTCGTGTCCAAGTGGGGCGCTCTGGTGGCGTTTGCGCAGACCGGCAACGTGCTCATGATCATGGTGCTTGCCTTTGGCTCGGCCGCGACGTTTTACTTCTGGGGCAAGTGGCTTGCCAAGCTTTCGGGCGTCGACCCCACGGCTCAAAACGTTGAGGTCAATGTCCATAAGACTGAATGGATGGCGCTCAACACCATCGCCGCGCTGCTGATTCTGTGCTGTGTGGCGTTCCCGGTTATCTCGAGCGGCCTGGTGTCGCCTTACTTGGCCATGGTGTTTGGCCGCGTGCCGTACGTTATTGGCAAGGACGCCATGTATCTGATGGTGGTTATCGTGGCGTTTATCGCCGTGGTGCTGCTGACGTCGTTCCGCGTGAGCAATAAGCCGCACGTCAACGTGTACCTTTCGGGCGTGGGAACCGACAAATATCGCCATTTCCGCGGCTCGATGGGACACGAGGTGAAGGCCGAAAAGCGCAATTGGTACTCGGAGGACGCCCTTGGCGAGAAGCGTATTGGCCCCGCGGGTAGCGTCGTGTGCTGCAGTATTATTTTGTTTGCGCTGCTGTGTTGCGCGTGGATTGGGCCCGAGCGGCTTGCCATGAGCGCGCCCTCGGTGCTGCGTGGCAAGTATTTTGAAGGTTCGGGCGTCGTGGGCATCTTTATAGGCACCGTGGCATTTGCCCTGATTGCGCCGCTTGTGGGCGGCCTGATCGACGGCATCGACCGCAAGCTGTCCGCTCGCATGCAGGGCCGCGTGGGCCCGCGCTTGCTGCAGCCCTTCTACGACGTTGCCAAGCTGCTGCGCAAGGCCCCCGCCAGCGTAAACACCATGGACGATACCTACATGGCGTGCGCGCTCATCTTTACCGTGGTGGGCGGCGGCATCTTTGTGTCGGGTTCCAACACGCTGTTGTGCGCCTTTATGGTGACGCTCGCCGCGATCTTTGTGGTGTTGGCGTCCGCCTCGACGCAAAGCCCGTTTGCCCAGGTTGGCGCCGACCGCGAGCTGCTGCAGGTTATGAGTTACGAGCCCGCCGTTCTGCTGATGAGCGTGGGTCTGTACCTTGCCACCGATAGCTTCGATTCCATCGCCGTGACGGGGCAGTCGGCCCCCATCATCGTGTACAGCGCGCCCATTTTCCTCGCGCTGCTCGCGGTGCTCACCATCAAGCTGCGCAAGTCGCCGTTTGACCTTTCGTACTCGCATCACGCGCATCAGGAGATCGTCCAGGGCGTTGCCACCGAGATGAGCGGCGGCACGCTGGCCAAGATGACCCTTATGCACTGGTGCGAGACCGTGCTGTTTTTGATGTGGGTGGGCATGTTCTTTGTCTGGGACAACCCGGTGAGCTGGGTGGTCGCCCTGGTCGTGATGGCTGCGACGTACTTTGTCGAGGTGCTGATCGACAACACCTTCGCGCGCAGCACCTGGCGCAGCTGCTTTAAGCTCGGATGGGGCGTGGCGCTGGTGTTTGGCCTGCTCAACCTTATGCCCATCCTCGTCGACGTGTTTATTTAGGAGGCGGCATCCATGGATCATAAAATGTCGCGCTCGCCGTGGGTTATTCATTACGACGGCTCGAGCTGCAACGGATGCGATATCGAGGTGCTGGCCTCGCTCACGCCACTGTTCGATGCGGAGCGCTTTGGCGTGGTCAACACCGGCAACCCCAAGCATGCGGATATCTTTTTGGTGACGGGGTCGGTCAATGCCCAGAACCTGCCCGTCGTGCGCCAGATCTACAACCAGATGCTCGAGCCCAAGTGCGTGGTGGCCTGCGGTATCTGCGCGTGTTCGGGCGGCGTATTCCGCGATGCCTATAACGTGATCGGCGGCGTGGACCGCGCGATTCCCGTGGACGTGTACGCGCCCGGGTGCGCCATTCGCCCCGAGACGGTGATCGATGCCATCGTGGAGGCGTGTGGCATCCTGGACCAGAAGGAGGCCGTGATGCGCGCCGGCGGCGACCCGCTTACCGTGGGCGGCGCCGCAACCTGGGACGGTGGCGTTGAGCTGGGCGAGGACGGGTTTGTGGCTGCTGCGGAGGCCGGCGACGCGACCGCCGCTGCAAGGGAGGCCGAGTAATGCAAAAGGCAATCTATACCACCGTCGGGATCGAAGAGCTCCTGTCGCATGTCCAGGCGCTTAAGGGCGTCGGCGCGCGCTTTGTGCAAATGCACGCTGAACGCAACGTCGACGACGGCTCGTATCGCTTGGTCTATACGTTTATCAACGTTCGTGCTGCTCAGGAGCATATTGCGCAGGACGGCAGCTATGCGATCGAGAACCTGGTGGTTGAGGGAATTAATCAGTACCAGGAGATTCCGTCCATCAGCTCGTACTATCCGGCAGTATTCCCGTTTGAAAACGAAGCGCACGACCTGTTTGGTCTTGCCATCACCGATATGCAGATTGACTTTAAGGGCTTTTTCTACCAGGTCTCGACTGCCGAGCCCATGAGCGTTATCACGCCCGAGGTGAAGGCCGCGCGCGAGAAAGCCATGAAGGTCCGTGCCGCTGCCGAGGCCAAGGCGCGCAAGGCCGCGGCCGAGAAGGCTGCTACTGCCACGGCCGCTGCGGGGGAGGGCACTGCGGGCGCTGGCGATGCTGCGGGCGCTGCCGTCGCTCAGCCCGCTGCGGCTGCCGGCTCCGATGCTCAGCACGATGAAACTGCTGCGAAGGCCGCGCTCAAGGCTGCCGAGATGGAGGCAAAGCTCGCCGCCATGGATCCCGAGAAAGCGGCCAAGGTCCGCGCGGCGCTTGCCGCCAAGGCCGCCCGCGACAAGCAGAAAAAGGAGGCGTAAGGTCCATGGCACATCGCTCCGTTATTCCGTTTGGCCCGCAGCACCCGGTGCTGCCCGAGCCGCTTCATCTGGACCTGGTGATCGAGGACGACCGCGTCATCGAGGCAATTCCGCAGATCGGCTTTGTGCACCGCGGGCTCGAGAAGCTCACCGAAAAGCGCGACATGCATCAGTTTGGCTACATCGCCGAGCGCATCTGCGGCATTTGCGCCGTGGGCCACAGCTACGGCTATGCCAGCGCCTGCGAGCGCATGCTCGGCATCGAGGTGCCCGACCGCGTGCAGTATATCCGCACCATTTTGCACGAGCTTTCGCGCATTCACTCGCATCTGCTGTGGCTGGGCCTGCTCGCCGATGCCTTTGGTTTCGAGGCACTGTTCTATCGTTCGTGGACCCTACGCGAGCAGATTCTCAAGATCTTTGAGAGCACTTGCGGCGGTCGCGTGATTCTGTCGATTAACGAGATTGGCGGCCTTAAACACGACATTGAGGATTCCGAGCTGGCGGGTATTGTCCAGACGCTCGACGCTATGCGCCCTGACTACGAGGCCGTGGTGCATACATTTTTGGACGACAATAGCTGCGGCGAGCGCCTGCATAGCGTGGGCGTGATCAGCAAGAAGGACGCGCTGGATCTGTCGATGGTCGGCCCGTTCGGTCGCGCCTCGGGCGTGGATTATGACGTGCGCATGTTCGGTGACGGTGCCTATGCGGACTTGGCTGCGTTTGAGCCGATTGTTGCCACCGATGGCGACTGTTATGCCCGCTGCCAGGTGCGTTGTGCCGAGGTTACGCAGGCCATGGACATTATCAAGGAGCTTGTCGGCAAGATTCCGCACGACGGTATCGGCGGGCGTACCAAGCTCACGCCGGCCGACGGCGCGCGCGGCGAGGTTGTGATTGAACAGCCGCGCGGCGAGGCATATTACTATGTGCGCGGTAACGGCACCAAGAACCTGGACCGTTTCCGCGTGCGCACGCCGACGTCGCAGAACCTGGCGGGTCTGACGCATGCGCTGCAGGGCGTGCTCCTTGCTAACGTGCCCATGATTATCCTGACCATCGACCCCTGCATTAGCTGCACGGAAAGGTAGGCGCGGCATGAGTTTACTGACATTTGCCAAGACGGCCTTGGGCTCTATGGTCAAGCAGCCGGTAACGGTGTGCTATCCGCAGGAGAAGCTCGCGGCACCCGAGCGCCTGCGCGGGCATATCGTTAACGACATGAACGTGTGCATCTGCTGTGGCATGTGCGCGCGCCGCTGCCCGGCGGGCGCACTCGCGGTCGATCGCAAGGGCGGAACGTGGTCGATCGACCCGTATGCCTGTGTGGTGTGCGGCGAGTGCATCGAAAGCTGTCCTAAACACTGCCTGAGCATGGACACCGCGCGCACTCCAGTCGCGGCGGACAAGACTCCCACAGTAGAAACCAAGCCGGAATAGCGTTGGGATGGGGCTGGTATAGCGCTGGAATAGGGGCCGGTGGGGCAAAAATGCCCCACCGGCCCCGCGCTTAAACGCGCGGTTGGGCTGCCACGAACAAAACTATGCCGGATTACGGGGCTGGATTGCGAATCCCCAACCATACAGAAAATCGAAAAACAAAACCGCAGGTAGATAGCCTGCCGTTTTTCAAAAAAAGGCTGTATGGATGAGGACTCCGACTTTAGCCCCGTAATCCGGCATAGTTTTGAAATAGCACCATATCCGTAGCAGCCCTTGATCTCCCGTGGACAGAGGGAAACGGATCATTTTTGCCTCACGAGGGCTGCCGCGTGACCCGTCTGCCACGAAATGGGCCTATCTACTACGTTTAGGCGGCAGTCCTCGACCACGTCAAGTAATGCGAAATGAAAACCGCAGGTAGAACGCTTGCGGTTTTTCATGAAAAGCGGCTATGGTCGGGGTATCGAGTCAAACGTAGTAGATGGCCCGATTTCGTGGCGAGCGTTACCAACTGATCCCCCGGGGACGGAGGAAAACGGATCATTTTGACCTGTTGGCTCCGAGTCGCACCCGTTTTCCTGCGAAAACTTTCGTGTCTCAACTTCGGTGAGACATTTGTCTCACGCCCAAAATCAAATCTGGAACGTGTGTCACCTGCCCTAATTGTGTCTCATTTCGTAACTTTAGGCTGATGCAAGGTTTGAGACAGTGAGAAGGGAGACGCGATGAGTAAGTACACGAGGGGTCTCTTGGCGGTGATACTGGCCGTAGTGCTGGTGTTGCCAGCCGCAGCATTCGCCATGCTGCCCGAGGCCAACGCCAGGTCCAGCACGGGAATGGACGGACCGATAATGACCGGAAAGTTCGTCGACCCCGATACCAGCGGACGCTGGGAAATCTGGGCGGCAGGCCACGGCGGCAATAAGGTAACGACCCAAAACGTCGGCCGAATCTGGACCGATAAGACGGTCAAGGCAACCGGGGAAAACGAAGAGTCGGACTTTTTGACCACGCTTTCGGCGATGTCCTCGACGTCTAATTCAACCGTGACAGTCACCACGCCACTTGACATCGTGATGGTGTTGGATGCCTCCGGCTCGATGGATGATCCTATGGGTGGCGGAGATCGCACCAAGCGTATCGATGCACTGAAGAGCGCTGCGAACAGCTTTATCAATACCATCGCCAAACAAAACGAGGCTATCGAGGGCGTTGATAGGCAGCATAGGGTTGCCATTGTTAAGTTTGCGGGTGATAAGACTGATAAGGTCGGCAATGACACGTACTATCAAGGCCAATACAAGTACAACCACTCGCAGGTAATGAAGGGTTTGACCGATTGCTCCGGCGGCAACGTGAAAGCTCTTAAGGATACAGTTGCTGGAATCAAGCCAAGCGGTGCTACGCGTGCCGACTATGGTCTGGAACTGGCCGGGGATATCACTTCTGGTCGCGCAGATGCCAAGAAGATCGTTGTGTTCTTTACCGACGGCAAGCCAACGAGCTACAGCGAGTTTGATTCTGGCGTCGCCGATGCTGCCGTGACGGCTGCCAAGAACATGAAGGACAGCAAGGCCACCGTTTATACCATCGGCATCTTTAGTGGAGCGGACCCCGCTGCCGATCCCTCGAAAAAGGGGACAAGCGACGTCAACAAGTTTATGCACGCCGTGTCGAGTAATTATCCCGATGCCACGTCGTATGCGAGCGACGAGCTTGGCACACGCGCGGAAAACTCCGACTACTACAAGTCGGCGACCAATGCTGAAGAGCTCAAGAAGGTCTTCGACGACATCTCACAGGCCATCACATCGGAGCCGCCTTATCCGACCGAAATCCATAAGGGCTACGACGAGACCAAGTCCGGCTACATCACGTTTACCGACGAGCTGGGCGACTTTATGCAGGTCGACGGATTTACCGAAGTCGTCATCAACGGCATGTCGTTTACCAAGGCGAGCAAGACGGTCAACAAAGAAACCAATACCGACACCTACGAGTTTTCCGGCAAGGCAAAAGACCTGCTCATCACCGTGCAGCGTGCTGGCGATGACAATCCCCGGAAGGGCGATATCGTAACGGTTAACATTCCTGCGTCGTTGATTCCGCTGAGTCACTTTAAGACCGTAGACGGCAAGCTTTCGGTCGACAACGTTAAGCCCATTCAGGTGAAGTATGCCTCGAGCGTGAAGAGCGCCGCACTTGACAACCTGTTTACGCCCGAGAAGGTAGCAGGGCTCAAGAACTACATCGAGCATAATACGACTGTCGTTGACGGCACCAAGACCGTGAGCTTCTACGCGAACAAGTGGAGCGGTGGTGCGCTGGGTGATACGGTTGCGACCTTTGAGCCGGCCGACACCAACCGCTACTACTACTTCCAGAAGCAGACTCCCATTTACGCGGATAAGGACTGCACGCAGCCTGCAAAGAATTCGCTGGCAGATACTGGCACCTATTACTACAAGGATGAGTTTGAGGAGCGGGGCTCGAACGGCGAGGCCAAGCCCGCCACTGCTGTCATCGAGTTTGTCGGCGGCGACGCAGCGAAGTTTGACGGCGCTCTTGTTGCCGACGAGGACGGCAACCTTTCGTTTAGCGTGGGAACCGCGCGTTTGGCCTTTATCGATGAGCTCCACACTACCAAGGGCAGCGTGGGCGGCAACAGCACTGGTACCGCGACCGACGTTCTCAACCCCAAGTGGAACAACGTGTCTGCCAAGGCGACCGCGACGCATGTCAATTCCTACCTGGGCAACAACGGCAAGATCAGCTTTGCGTATGACATGACGCCGGCAATGGTGAACACCAAGGCCAGCTTTGGCCTGACCAAGGTGCTCAAGGGTCGCGACTGGACGAATGCTGACGCGTTTGAGTTTGGCCTGACATCCGAGAGCGGCGCCCCGATGCCTGCGGCTAGGACTGCGACCGTGCGCAAGGCTGACCTGGACCAGGGCAAGGCTGCCATCGACTTCGGCACGATCGAATACACCGAACCTGGCACGTACGTCTACAAGGTCAGTGAAAAGCATGCCGGGACCACGATTGACGGCATCGCCTACAGCAAGAACGTCGCGGAGATCACCGTGACGGTAGCGCCCGACAAGAAGGGTGAGCTGAGCGCTGGCGTGAAGGTGACCTCGGGCGAGACCGAGTTCAAGAACGTTTACGCCACGAATCCTGTTGAGTCCAGCGTCACCGACCAGATTACCGTGACCAAGTCTCTGACCGGGCGTGACCTTACGGCCGACGAGTTCAGCTTTGAGCTGCTCGAAATCATTGACAAGGAAGTTAAGCCTGTCGAGACCGTTAAGAACGCCGCCGACGGCAAGGTGACGTTCAGTGCCATCAAGTACACCGAGATCGGCCAGCACACCTACAAGCTGCATGAGGTTAAGGGCAACGCCGGCGGTATTGACTACGATGACGCGGTCTACACCATCGTGACGACCATCGCCGATAACGGCAAGGGCCAGCTGGTTGCCACGCACGAGCTGAAGGACGCCAAGGACGTCAAGAGCATCGAGTTCAAGAACGCCTACACCACGAATGCTACCGAGGCATCGCTTGCGGGTATCAAGAATCTGCAGGTTGACGACGCTCTGACCCCGGCTGATATCACCGGCAAGTTCACCTTTACCGTGACCGGTGAAGAGGGCGCGCCTATGCCTGCGAGCACGAGCGTGCACAACGACGTTGACGGCAAGGTCGACTTTGGCAAGATCGCCTTTACGCTCGACGACCTTAACAAGGCTCTGGGCGAGAAGCCCGAGAAGCGCGAGCACACCTTTACCTACACCGTGACCGAGTCCGGCGAAGTGGCTGGCGTGACCAACGACGCCAAGCTGTCGCGCAAGGTTTCCTTCACCGTGACTGATGACGGCAAGGGCAATCTGAGCGTATCCCGCAAGCCGGACGGCGATGTGGCATTTACGTTCACCAATACCTATAACGTGACGCCTGTCGAGACGAGCGTTACCGACCAGATCACCGCGAACAAGGTCCTGACTGGCCGCAATCTCATGGACAGCGAGTTCTCCTTCGAGCTCGTCGAGGGCGACAAGGTCGTCGCCACCGGCAAGAACGACGCCGAGGGCAAGATCACGATGGGCGCCGTGAAGTACGACAAGGCCGGCAAGCACACCTACACGCTGCGCGAGGCCAACGGCGGAACCACCAGCAAGGGCATCACCTACAGTGACGCCGAGTACACCATCGAGACCACCATCACGGACAACGGCGACGGCACCCTCAAGGCCGAGCATGTCCTGAAGGACGCCAAGACCGCAACCTTCAAGAACACTTACAGCGTGACCCCGACCGATGCAGACCTCGACTTTGACCTGAGCAAGGCCATCGACGGTCGCGAGTGGACGGATGGGGACGAGTTCGGCTTTACCATTACCGCCCCCGATGGCGCTCCGCTACCCGATCCTGCAACCGTAACCGTGAGCAAGCACGATGCGAAGGACGGCATTGCCGCCATCAAGTTCGGCAAGATTCGCTACACGGCTGCCGGAACCTACAAGTACGAGATCCGCGAGAACGCGGGTAATACGGTCGGCATGACGTATGACTCCCACGTCGCGACCGCCGAAGTAACCGTGACCGAGGACGGCGAGGGCAAGCTGACCGCCAATGTCACCAAGAAGGAAAACGGACGCTTTACCAACACGTACCGCACTGAGCTTAGCTACACCGCGGCCGGCGGTCTGTGGCTCAGCAAGTATCTGGACGGCCGCCCCATGACCGAGGGCCAGTTCACGTTTACCGTGACGCCTGCCGACGAGGCCTCGGCCAACGCGCTTGGCCTGCTGCCCGGAGCCAACAACTTCAAGTCCCCTGCGACGGCAGAGGCAACGGTCGGACTGATCGACATTCTGGCTGGTCATGAGGTTAAATTTACGCAGGCTGACGCCGGCAAGACCTTCAAGTACACCGTGGCCGAAAAGAACGACGGCCAGCCCGGTTACACCTACGATGACGCCGTACGCACGGTGACGATTGCCATCGCCGACGACACCGCCGGTACGCTCACTGCTACGACGACCGTTTCCGGTGGTCCCGAGGGCACGCATGAGACGGTCCACAAGAGTGGCGAGAACAAGGTCGAGAAAGCCCTGGTGCCGTTCCACAACAGTTACAGCGCTACGACCAACACGCCTGGTGGCACCGCTGCTCAGGTCGTTGCCACCAAGACTCTGACCGGCCGCCCGATGGCCGACGGCGAGTTCTGGTTCGGCATCGCCTATCAGGGTGAGCTTGTGGCATACGAAAACCTCAAGCCCAATATCGGCGGGCACGTGAGCTTTGATACGCTGCACTACGACACCAAGATGCTTGCTAATCTTGAGGCTGCTGGGCTTGCTTATCGTACCGATAAGGACGGCAAGCTTGCCTGGACCATTAACTACACGGCCTACGAAGATTTATTCGGGCTGCCGAATGGCGTTTCCGCTACAACGTGGAGCTTTGGCTTTAAGGTTATCGTCGTCGACAACGGTGACGGTACCCTGACGGCAACGGTCGACTACGGCGGCGTCGAGCCCTTGTTCGAGAACGTCTACGGCGCCGAAGCCGTCGATGCCGCGCTCACCGGCACTAAGAAGCTCCAAGCTGCCGAGGGCCTGACCCCGGCTGACATCACGGGCAAGTTCACCTTTACCGTGACCGCCGACGAGGCTGGTGCCCCGATGCCCGAGCGCACGACCGCAACCAACGACGCGGCTGGCAACGTGGGCTTTGGCAAGATCCACTTTACGCTCGAGGACCTCAACCGCGCTCTGGGCGTGACGACCGATGCTTCTGACGACGCATCGAGCGACGCCGAAGCCAACACCGGTGAGGCCGAGGTTGACGCCGACGCTGCCGAGACCGATGAGTCCAACGACGAGTCCGATCCCGCAACCCCCACCGCTCCGCGCTCGCACACCTTTACCTATACGGTGACCGAGTCCGGTAGCGTCCCTGGCGTGACCAACGACCCCAACGCCACGCGCAAGGTTTCCTACACCGTGACTGACGACGGCGCCGGACATCTGAGTGTCGTGCGCAACGGCGACGACGGTGCGGACTTCACGTTCACCAACACCTACGTCGTGGCGCCCACCGACTCTTCCGTGACCGATCAGGTCAAGACGGTTAAGCGTCTGACCGGACGTGACCTTGCAACCGGCGAGTTCACGTTTGAACTGCTCGAGGACGGCGTGGTTGTCGCCAGCGGCACCAACGACGCCAACGGCAACGTTACGCTGAGCCCGATCCACTACGAGGCGCCCGGTACGCACACGTACACGCTGCGCGAGGCTCGCCCGAACGCGCTTAGCCTGTACAAGGGTGTCACCTATGACGGCACGACCTACACCGTCGTGACCACCGTCTCCGACAATGGCGACGGCACGCTGACCGCGACGCACAAGCTCGAGGGAACCACCGAGTCGGCTGGCTTTACCAACAAGTATCACGCCATGCCCACGCAGGTCTCCATCGGCGCCATCAAGGTGCTCGAGGGACGCGAGCTCAAGAAGGACGAGTTTAGCTTTAAGCTCGTTGGCGAGGACATCGAGTCCACCGTCACCAACGATGCCGATGGCAAGATCAACTTCGACAAGTTCGAGTACAGCGAGCCCGGTACGTACGTCTACACCATCAGCGAGGTCAAGGGCGACGAGGCCGGTATGACCTATGACAAGTCCGTCTTTACCGCGACCGTCAACGTGGTCGACGACGGCGAGGGCAACCTCAAGGCGAACGTCGCCTTTACCAAGGGCGACAAGAGCGTCGAGGGTATCGTGTTCAACAACACGTACAAGAAGCCCGAGACGCCCGTGCCGACGCCCGATCCCGACACGCCCAAGACCGTGACGAACATCGTCAAGACGGTCAAGGGTTTCCTGCCCACCACGGGTGACCAGCAGGCCGCTGCACTGCTCATGGCATTTGTTATTGCCATGGCCGGCGTCGGAGCCCTGGTCTGGGGTATCCGTAAGCGCTAGGCACGCTGGCAGCGCCCGGGGCCAAAAGGCCCCGGGCGACCGGCGGGGAGCCAGAACATAGCCCCACCCCCCACCCCCAGCCGCCACGGAGACGTCTCCCTTCTCCGTGGCGGCACTTTTGTGCGCAGGGGAGGAAGGGCCGCCACGAAATCGGCCCATCTACTACGTTTATCCCCTTACCCCCAACCATGCCAAAAAACGCGAAAACAAAACCGCAGGTAGAACGCCTGCGATTTTCTGGAAAACGGGGGTATGGTTGGGGGTATCGAGTCAAACGTAGTAGATGGGCCGATTTCGTGGCGAGCGGTTCCGGCTGATCCCCCGGGGACGGAGGAAAACGGATCATTTT
The DNA here is from genome assembly GCA_959596495.1 of uncultured Collinsella sp. Classification (GTDB taxonomy): domain Bacteria; phylum Actinomycetota; class Coriobacteriia; order Coriobacteriales; family Coriobacteriaceae; genus Collinsella. The sequence goes on from CAUFXK010000003.1 coordinate 30,184, forward strand.
GGTCCCGCAAGGCTTGCGGAGGCACTCGTGCAGGGCCGCCCGAACAAAACTATGCCGGTTTACGGGGCCGGATTCCGAATCCCCGACCATACCGAAAAGCGTGAAAATAAAACCGCAGGTAGACGAGTTGCCATTTTGTGGAAAACGCGAGTATGGACGGGGTTCCTGGGTTTAGCCCCGTAAACCGGCATAGTTTTGAAATGGTATCAAATCGGTAACAGCCATTTTGCTATGCCGGGGCGGTCGGCCGTTGGGTAATTACCCTCGCAGGTAGGCGATGGCGATCTGCGTGCGGTTGCGCAGGCCCATTTTGGCCAGGATCGAGCTGATGTGGTTGCGCACCGTGCCTTCTCCCATATAAGCCGTGGCGGCAATCTCCTTGTTATCGAGGCCGCGGGCGATGAGCTCGGCGACTTCGAACTCGCGGTCGGTCAGGCTGGCAAAGGCTGCGGGCCGGCGGGGCGTGCCCGTCTTGTCGCCCATCCCGTCAAAGTCAACATCTTCGATCGCCTTGCCCTCGAGCACGCGTTTGCCATCCATGACCTGTGCCAACGCTGGCGGAATGGCGGCGACATCGGTCTTGATCAGGTAACCGCGGGCGCCCAGCTTGAGCGCCGACACAATGTACTCGTCATCCGAGAATGTCGTCAGAAACACCACGCGTGCCGCGGGGTCGTGCTCAAGGATCTCGCGCGCCGCCGAAAGGCCGTCGCGCCCCGGCATCTGAATGTCGAGCAGCGCGATATCGGGTGCGAGTTCGGCGTAGAGTGCCACCGCGTCGTTGCCGTCGGCTCCGGTGCCCACCACTTCGATCTGCGGCTGGGCGCCCAGGATAATCTTGAGCGAATCGACTACCAAGCGGTCGTCGTCGACAACTATGAGCCTCATCGGGCGTCATCTCCTTGCTGTTTGGGGACGGTGGCAAACACGCGCCAGCCGGGGGCGCCGGCGCGCAGGCCGGCGGTGAAGGTTCCGCCAAGCGCCTCGACGCGCTCACGCATGGAGACGAGCCCCATGCCTTCTGCGACGTTGCTGCTGCTCGCCGGGGTCGCGTCCGCGCCATCATCGGTAACGATGAGCTGGTAAAACGATGGATGCTCCATGCACCGCACGGTAATGGTTTTGGCATGGGCGTGGCGCATGGCGTTGGAAAGCGCCTCGCGCAGCACCGCCGCAAAGCAGTTGGCGACGTTGGCGGGCGCATGCTCGGCCAAAACCTCAAGCCCAATCTGCGGACCGCCGTCCGAGCGCGCGCCTTCAACGATGCGTTCGAGCTGCACGGAGAGGTTGGTCGCATTGTCGTTGAGCGCGTGGACGCTGGCGCGCACGAGCTGGAGCGCCTCGTCAACGGTGTATTTGACGTCGGCGAAATCGGCGGCAACGCCGGGCTCGTTGGCATGGACCACGCGCAGGGCTTCGGTTTGAAGCGAAGCGCGCGTGAGCTGGTGGCCCACGTTATCGTGGATTTCGCGCGCGATGCGGGCGCGTTCGGCGAGCGTCGCGAGCTCGACTTCGTAGTCCTGGCGGTCGGCGAGGTCGCGGTTGCGTGCCTCGAGTGCCAGGGCGCGTTCTTGCAGCTTGTCGCGGGTGCGACGCATGCGTTCCTGTTCGCGCTCCAGCTGCGCGGTGCGCAGCGACAGCAACGTGGCGGCGACCGAAAGGATGGCGGTCAGCAGGAGCGTTCGGGTGGTGAGCGCGCCGCCGCGAAGGTCCGCGACGAGCGCACAGGCAAAGACAGCGCCGACACCCAGCGCGATCCAGGCGTGCTCACGGCGCACGCGCCGCGCGATGTCATAGAGGGCGAGAGGCGCGAACGGCACAAACGGCGGCACGAAGACAGCCGCGATGACGTAGGCGTAGCTGCCGGCCTCGCTGGCGCGACGGGCGCGTTCTCCCTGCGCGACCTCGGCCAGCGCGGCGATGACAACGCCAAGGCAAAACGCCGCGACCAGGCGAGCATCCACAGCAAGGCCCGTGGCGGCTGCGATGCAGCACGCCAGCACGATCGATTTGTCGAATAGCCTGTTCATACGGGTATTGTACGCGATGCCGCGCACGGGGGAGGCGCCACTCAGAGCAAGCGTGACATTCCTCCCACGCGGCGGGGCGGTCGCGTCAGCAGGCCGCACGACCAAGACCTCCGCACTCGTGACAAAGCTCACTGGTGCGCGCCGTCAGCTCTTGCGATGATGCAATCGTACCGGGCCGCAAGCAACAGAAGGGCCGCCTCATGACAGACATCGTCCACGTCGAAAACCTCGTTAAGCGCTACGACGACCTTATTGCGCTCGACCACTTTAATCTGAGTATCGCTTCCGGCGAGATCTTTGGCCTGCTGGGCCCCAACGGCTCGGGCAAGACCACGTCCATCAACTGCATCCTGCAGCTGCTCGCCTACGACAAGGGCACCATCGAGCTGTTCGGCGAGCGCATGACGCCCGCCCGCTACGATCTCAAGCGCCGCATCGGTGTGGTGCCGCAGCAGGTGGCGGTGTTCGACGAGCTCACCGTGCGCGAGAACATCGACTATTTCTGCAGTCTCTACGTCAACGACCGCAAGCGCCGCCGCGCGCTGGTGGACGAGGCGATCGACTTTGTCGGCCTGGGCGACTTTACCAAGTTCCGCCCCGGCAAGCTCTCGGGCGGCCTGGCGCGTCGTCTCAACATTGCCTGCGGCATCGCGCACAAGCCCGAGCTCATCTTTTTTGACGAACCCACGGTGGCGGTCGACCCGCAAAGCCGCAACGCCATCCTGGAGGGCATCTGCCGCCTGCGCGACGAGGGCGCCACGGTGGTGTATACCAGCCATTACATGGAGGAAGTCGAGCAGATCTGCAGCCGCATCATGATCATGGACGGCGGCCGCGTGCTGGCGCAGGGCACTAACGACGAGCTCAAGCGCATGATTCAGATGGGCGAGAAGATTGTAATCGAGGTCGGCGAGGTTCCGAGTGCGGCGCTCGGTGCCGTCGCAAGCCTGCCGCACGTTCTGGACCTTTCGGCAACGGCGGGACAGCTCACGTTTTCGTGCGAAGCGAGCCCGCACAACCTGACGGACATTCTCGATGCGCTGCGCTCGCATGACGTGCCGCTCGGCCGCATCTATTCCGAACCGCCGACCCTCAACGACGTGTTCCTCGAGATCACCGGTCGCGAGCTGCGCGACTAGGGGGCGGCCATGTTCAACACCATCATCACCACGGTTAAGACGCTGCTGCGCCGGCCGAGCACGTGGGTCTGGGGCGCTCTCTTTCCTATCGCGCTTTCCACGATGTTCATGTTTATGTTCGCGAACCTCAGCTCCGACGGCACGGTCGACCCGGTGCCGGTTGCCGTCGTGGCGGACGAGGCCTGGGATGTCTCGACCTTTAAGGATGTGGCGGCTTCGCTTGCCAAGGCAGGCGACGATCAACTGCTCGATGTGAGCGAGTACGAAGACTTGGCTGCCGCGCGCAAAGCGCTCAAGGCCGGCGAGGTCGCGGGCATCTATACGGTTGATGCCGCGGGCACGCCCAGGCTCACGCTGCTATCGAGTTACGACAGCTCGCGCGCCTCGTCGGTGCTTACCGACCGCAGCATCCTTGAAACGGTGGCAAGCTCGTATACGCAAAATGCCGAGCTCATGTCCCAGATTGCCCAGGACAACCCGGCGGCGCTCGCCGATCCGGCGGCGGTTGCGCACGCCCTGTCGCTCGAGGGCGGAACCCGCCGCGTGAGCCTGACTCGTGCCACGCCCGATGGCACGGTCATCTACTACTACGCGCTTTTTGGCCTGGTCGCGATGATGTCTGCCGAGTTTGCCGCCTTGAGCGTCGTCGATTTGCAGCCTAATCTGTCGGGCCTTGGCGCGCGCCGCTGCGTGGGCGGTCTTTCCAAGACGGCGTCGCTGGCCGGCATTTTTGTCGGCTCGTGGCTGGTTTCCTTTGCATCGATGACGATCGCGATCGGCTACGTGCGCCTGGTCGTGGGCGTCGACTTTGGCGGGCGCGAGGGGTTGTGCCTGCTGGGCGGGGCTGCATCCGCGCTTGCCGCCACGGGCCTGGGGCTTTTTGTGGGCACGCTTCCCGTTAAGGGCGGCAAGGCATCCAAGTCGGGCATCCTCACGGGCTTTGCCACCACGTGCGCCCTGTTCGCCGGCCTCTACGGCGAGCCGGCGATGGCGCTTGCCGACGACGTCGCCCGCGCTTGTCCGGTCGAGTGCTGGCTCAACCCCGTCAAGCTCATCTGCGACATGTTCAATCGCCTGTACTTCTTTGAGGACCTGGGGCCCTTCGCCGTTCGCGTCGGCGCGCTCGTCCTGATGACCCTGGTTTTTGTCGCCGCCGCTACGCTGATCTTTGGAAGGAGCCGCTATGAGCACCTTTAAGACCGCGCTTCGCATGGCGCTGGCGCACCCGTTCTACCTGCTCATCTATACGGTGTTCATCTCGCTCATGGGCGTATTCATCGCGGCTTCGGTGAGCTGGAACTCGTCGCAGCTTACCGAGTACAAGCCCTACGACACCAACGTGATCGTGGTCGACCGCGACAATAGCGACCTTTCGCGGGCACTTACCAAGCACCTGGGCTCACGCTTTGACCTGGTCACGGGCGTCGGCGACGACACGTACGACCTTGCGGATGCGCTCGCCAAGAGCAACAGCGCCAAGGGCAGCGCCGATTGCGTGTTCTTTATCCCGGAGGGGTTTGAGGACGATCTTGTTGCAGCCGCCCGTGCGGGGGAGGCCCTGCCCAAGCTCGACGTGACCTACGGTTCCGGCACCATGGCGGCGGCGCTCTCGTCTGCCGAGGCCTCGCGCTGGATCTCGCTTGCGGGCGCTGCGGCGGCGCTTGAACCCGCTGCCTCTAACGGTGACGTCGCCAAAGCGGCCGAGCATGCCGCCGCAAAACGCGCGGAGGTCCAGATCGAGCAGGTTAAGGTTTACTCGACTGCCGCCGCCACTCTCGAGTCGTACTTCAACTTTGGCGCGTACGCGATTATCTCGTCGGTCATCGTGTCGGTGGGGCTGGTGTTCTCGGGCATGAACGAGCCCGAGCGCGTGCGCCGCATGGATGCTAGCCCGGTCTCTGAGCGCCAGCGCTCGCTCGCTGTGTTCGCGGCCGCCGCCGTGCTCACCGTCTGCATCTGGCTCGTGTCGAGCATGATGGGCGTCGTGGGCTTTGCCAGCGCGGTTGCCGAGGTCGGCGTGGGTCGCGTGTGCCTAGCGCTGGCGGCAACGTTTGCCCTGGCGTGCACGCCGCTGGCTGTTGGCTTTATGCTGTCGAGCCTGGGTGCGCGCGAGGAGCTGCTCAACGGTGTGGGCAACTTACTCGGCATGCTCATGACGTTTTTGGGTGGCGCCTGGATGCCGCTGTCGCTGATGGGTTCGGCCGTGCAGACGGTGGCGCACTTTGTGCCGACGTATTGGGTGAACGACGCGATCGGCAAGGCGCTTACCTCTGACCTGACGTCTGCCGCGCTGGGCGACATCGCCTGCGACCTGGGCGTCACGGTGCTCTTCGCCGCCGCCATCGCCGCCGTAGGCCTAGCCCTCGCCCACAACAAATCCAGCGTCTAGCCACCTAGTCATTGGGGACAGTCTTTGCCGATCCGCCGGCAGGGCTGGCAGGGACTGTCCCAATATGTCGGCACTTGGGGACCACTCATTGGGGACAGACTTAAATGAGCGATTTCACTCATTTAAGTCTGTCCCCAATGAGTAGGTTGGAAAATAGTTCGCGCACGTCGCTTAAAAATAGTTCACCTGGGTTTACTATTACCTTAGAAAAGTAGCAGAAGGCTAACAACGGGGGATAGCATGGCGACAAAGCGTGCCTACGTCCAGGTCAACGGACTCAAGAAACACTATGGCGACGGTGATGCACGCCTGACGGTGCTCGACGGCATCGACACGTCCATCAACCGCGGCGAGATCTGCGTCATGCTGGGGCCCTCGGGCTCGGGCAAGTCGACCTTTCTCAACCTGATCGGCGGCTTGGAGGATGCCGACGGCGGCTCCATCATGGTGGACGGCTGCGATCTCACGGCGCTCAAGCCCGCCGATCTGGGCGAGTACCGACGCCGCGAGCTGGGCTTTGTCTTCCAGTTCTACAACCTGGTGCCCGACCTTACCATCAAGGAAAACATCGAGGTCACGGCGCACCTGTCCAAAAACCCGCTCAATGTCGACGATCTGCTGCGCTCGCTGGGCCTCTACGAGCACCGCAACAAGTTTCCGCGCCAGGTCTCGGGCGGCCAGCAGCAGCGCTGCGCCATCGGCCGTGCGCTCGTCAAAAATCCGGGCCTGCTGCTGTGCGATGAGCCCACGGGCGCGCTCGACTACAAGACATCCAAGGAAATCTTGCGGCTCATGGAGGATGTCAACCGCACCTACGGCTGCACCATCATCATTGTCACCCACAATGCCGCCATCGCGCGCATGGCAAATCGCGTGCTGCGCCTGCGCGACGGCCGCATCGTCGAGGACGAGCTCAACGAGTCGCCCGTTGCGGCCGCCGATCTCGATTGGTAGGCGACGCCATGACACCTCTCGCAAAACGTCTCCCGCGCGAGCTGCGCCGCAATATCGGCAAGTACCTGGGCATCTTTTTGCTTATGTGCGGAAGCATCGCCCTTACCTCGGGCTTTTTGCTCGCGGCGCATTCCATCGGCTGCCTCATTGATGACATGCGCGAAGACTACACGATTGAGGACGGCCGCGTAACTACCTCCTTCGAGGCCACCGACGAGCAGCTCAAAGCTGCCGAAGACGCGGCTGAGGACGTCGGCGGCGTTACGCTCTGCAAGAACTTCTCTATCGACGCCATCATCAAAAAGGCGTCCGGCGACGACGGCACCAAGCGCACCCTGCGCACCTACGCGCATCGCACCAAGGTCGACATCGCGTCCTACTGTGAGGGCAGGGAGCCCAAGGCGGACGACGAGGTGGCCATCGACCGCGTCTTTGCCACCAACAACGACCTCGCCGTGGGCGATAAGGTCGAGCTCGAGGGGCGCACCTACACTATCTGCGGCATCATGACCCAGCCCGATAGCCAGGCGCTGTTCCTCGACAATTCGGACTTTACGGTGAACACCATCACGTACGGCGTGGCCGAGGTCACCGACGCCGGCTTTACCGCGCTTGAGGACGCCGGCGGCGCACCCGCCTACACCTACTCCTTTACCTTTGCCGATCGCGACCTCCCCACTGCGGATCGCATCGATGCGGAGCAGGATATGGTCGAGGCGCTGACCGACGCCGATGCGCGCGTGGACGATCTGATCGATGCCGATTCTAATCAAGGCATTGGCTATGCGCGCGACGACGTGGACGGCGACTCCATGATGTGGATGACGTTGCTCGACATCATCATCGTGATCATGGCGTTTGTCTTTGTGGTGCTTACCGACGCCGCCATCGAGGAGGAGAGTGCCATCATCGGCACGCTGCTCGCCAGCGGCTATCGCCGTCGCGAGATCGTGCTGCACTACCTGGCACTTCCCGCCATCGTGGGCGTGCTCGCGGCACTTTTGGGCACCGCGCTCGGCGTTGCGTTCTTTACCGAGCCCATGCGCGGTCTCTACTACGGCTCGTACAGCCTGCCGCCCTTCCAGGTGTACTGGAGCTGGGGGATCTTTGTGAAGTGCGCCGTGGTTCCCGCCGCCGCGCTCATCCTCATCACGCTGGTGGGCCTGCTTCGCAAGATGGGCAAGACGCCGTTGCAGTTCCTTCGTCACGAGGCGAGCGGCAAATCGGGCACCAAGCGCGGTCTGCAGCTGCCGGAGCGCATGGGCTTTGTTTCCCGCTTCCGCCTGCGCGTTTTCCTGCGCAACCTGGGCAACTTCGCCACGCTCTTCGTGGGCATTGCGTTTGCCTCGCTGCTGCTGCTCTTTGGCCTGGCGATTCTGCCCACGATGACGCACTACGCGGACAACCTCGAGACGAGCCTGGTCGCCGAGCACCAGTACACGCTCAAGGCGCCGCTGGAGCTCGAGGGCACTGCCGAGGAGCGCGAGCAGTGGTCGGCACTCGAGCGCTTGCAGTCGGTTGACGGCGCGCTGCTTTCCGCCGCTCAGGATGCCGATGACGAGCTCGACGACGCGGCCGATGCGGCGCAGGCGGCAGCCGACGCCGCAGCCAGCTCTCCGTCTGCCGAGAGCCTGACCGCAGCGCAGGATGCGCTCGCCAAGGTCCAGGACAAGAAGGATGCGCTCTACGCGCGCCTTGACGATCTTGCCGATGCCCTCGGCTGCAACCGCGACGAGGCTATCGACCTGGTCGACAAGGCCTCTAAAATCGACACCGACAATGACGATGTTCACCCGGTCAACACGACCGACAACGGTGCAGACGCAATCGCACAGGCCGAGAAATACGCCGTCTACCAGCTGCAATACGACCGCGGCGATGGTAATGGCGAGGAGACGATTTCTGTCTACGGCATCTCGCCCGATTCGCGCTATTGGAAAGACCTCAACGTCGGCGATGGGCGCGTCGTCTTTGGCGGCGGCCTGCTCGACAAGTTTGGCTGGAGCGAGGGCCAGAAGGTCACACTCAGCGACAAGTACGAGGGTGAGCATTATTCCCTTGAGTACGCGGGTAAGGACTGCGTCTGGGGTTCAAAGTCGGACATGAATATCTATATGAGCATCGACGACTTTAACGAGCTGTTCGGCAACGACGCCGCCTACTTTAACGGCTATGTGAGCGACGAGAAGCTCGACCTCGACGCGCGCTACTTTGCCGGCGACACCACGCCCGACGACATGCGCGCCGTGGGTGACCAGTTCATCGGCATGATGAGCAAAATGATCGGAATGATGATCGGGCTCGCGGTGTTTATCTTCCTGCTGTTTATGTACCTGCTGACCAAAGCGGTGATCGACCACAGCGCCCGTTCGATCAGCTACATGAAAGTCTTTGGCTATCGCGATAGCGAGATTTCGCATCTGTACATCCGCTCGATCACGCTGTGCGTGGTGGCATCGCTCGTGCTGAGCCTGCCGGTCATTATTGGCTCGCTGACCGCGATTTTCCGCTCGATGCTGCTCGCCTACAACGGCAATATCGAGATTTACGTACCGACCTGGTCCATGGCGGCGTGCGTGGGCATCGGCTTTGCGACCTACCTGGTCGTGGCGCTGCTGCACACGCGCTCTGTCAAGCGCGTGAGCTTGGCTGAAGCCCTCAAGGTGCAGGAGTAGCCCCTTATTAGTCATTGGGGACGTTCTCAAATGACTGGTCATCGGGGACAGTCTTTGCCGATTCGCCGGCTCGCCGGCCGGGCTGGCAAGGACTGTCCCTGGCGGCACTCATTTAAGTCCGTCCCCAATGAGTGGTTTCAGTCATTTAAGTCTGTCCCCAATGAGTGCCTAACGACTCGGTGTTGCGCTTGACTTCGACCCTACTTTAACGGGTACCATCCTCTATGTCTGTAACGCCATATAGACCGAGGGGATAGATCTATGACCGCAACTGCACCCGCAGCACCCGCCAAGGTGTACTTCACCAACCTGCGCACGCATGCTCGCGAGAGCCAGCTCGACAAACTCAAGCGCCTCATTCGCCGCGCCGGTATTGAGCAGATCGACTTTGAGAACAAGTTCGTCGCCATTAAGATTCACTTTGGCGAGCTGGGCAATCTGAGCTTTTTGCGCCCCAACTACGCCCGCGCCGTCGCGGATGTCGTCAAGGAGCTGGGCGGCAAGCCCTTCCTTACCGACTGCAACACGCTCTATGTGGGTAGCCGCAAAAACGCGCTCGAGCACATCGATACCGCCTATCAGAACGGCTTTACCCCGTATGCCACGGGCTGCCAGATCATCATCGCCGACGGCCTCAAGGGCACCGACGAGGCACTCGTTCCGGTCGAGGGCGGCGAGTACGTGCGCGAGGCAAAGATCGGCCAGGCACTCATGGATGCCGACATCGTGATTAGCCTCACCCACTTTAAGGGCCATGAGCAGGCCGGCTTTGGCGGCGCCATGAAGAACCTGGGCATGGGAGGCGGCAGCCGTGCCGGCAAGATGGAGCAGCATGCCGCCGGCAAGCCGAGCGTCGATACTACCAACTGCGTAGGTTGCCGTGCCTGCGAGAAGATTTGCGCGCACAGCGCCATCACGTTTGACGGTACGCGTGAGCGCGAGCTTGCCAACGGCAGCACCCGCACGGTTCACGTGGCTACCATCGACCACGATCGCTGCGTGGGCTGCGGACGCTGCATTGCGGCGTGCAACCAGGACTGCATCAAGCCCGACTATGACGCCGCGGCCGACGTACTCAACTACAAGATCGCCGAGTACACCAAGGCCATCGTCGACGGCCGCCCGAGCTTCCACATCTCGCTCGCCATGGACATTAGCCCCAACTGCGACTGCCATCCCGAGAATGACACGCCCATCGTCAACGACATCGGCATGTTCGCGAGCTTCGACCCGGTCGCCATCGACCAGGCCTGTGCCGATGCCGTCATGGCATCTGAGCCGCTGCCCAATACCGAGCTCACTGACAGCGCGGCCAAGATGGAGCACAATCACGAGCATCTGGAGGGCGAGCAGGCCAAGGATCCCTTCTGCATCACGCATCCCGACACCGACTGGCGCGCGTGCATCGCGCATGCCGAGAAGATCGGCCTGGGCACGAGCAAGTACGAGCTCATCGAGGTCAAGTAGCACCTTTCTATTGGACATATTGAGCGACTTCGTTGCGCAACGTAAGCAAAAGCCGCCTGCGAGCACGGTGCTCGCGGGCGGCTTTTCGGAAGTGCGGGGAAATTGAATACCGCCGACCACAAACCGATTTTTGGCAATAAAACCCCTGATAATTGTTGGTAAAACAGCGATCTGCTCGGGGTTCCCGGCATTTTCCCCGCACTTCCGAAAACAGGGGGTCAGATAGACCAGTAAACCGTACTATTCGCCTAAAAATTCCTATCGAGGAAGTCGTCGACCGTATTCCAGTAGAGCTCGGGGTCGACTTGCGCGCTCTTGGCGTGGGTGGCGCCGTGGATGGTGAGCTTTTGCTTGACCTTGCTGGCGCACGCGTCGTAGTTTTGGTCGAGCATGTCGTACGGCACAAAGGTGTCCTGGTCGCCGTGGATAAACAGCATGGGAACCGTCGCGTGTTTGAGTTGCTCCACACTGCTCGCCTTATGAAAGTCGTAGCCCGCGCGCACGTTACACACCAAGTTTGCTACATCGAGCAAGGGAAAGCTGGGCAGGCCGAACACGTCCTTGAGCTGCAGGGAAAACTCGTCCCAAACGCCTGTATAGCCGCAGTCCTCGATAATGCATTTCACATTTGCGGGCAGAGATTCCCCCGCTACATTCATGGCGGTTGCCGCACCCATCGACTCGCCAAAGACCAGGATACGCGCCTCGGGGTCAGCCTGAACGATTCGCCCGATCCACGCGACGACATCGAGCCGCTCGGGCCAGCCCATGCCGATGTAGTCGCCGCCGGAGCGCTCGTGGGCACGCGCGGCGGGCGCGAGCACGTTCATGCCGCGGTCATGGAATCGTTTGACGTATCGGGCCATACCGATGGGCTCATCGGTGTATCCGTGTAGGCAGACGGCGTAGTCGTGCGTGCTCTCTGGGGCGGCAAAATACCAAGCGGCAAGTTCGGTTCCGTCATCTGCGGTGAGGCTGCTGCTCTCGCGGTTCTCTTTAAACCATGCCCGTGCCTCGGTTCCCTCGGCATCCGGCTGCTCACTTTCTTTTTCGTCCTTGCCGTCCTGCATCATCTTCATGGTGTAGGGCGCTTGGGGATTCAGGGCAAAGTCGAACAAGAAGTTGCCGGCAAACCCCAGCAGCGCGACAACGAGCACCAGCGCAACGATGCCGGCTATCTTGAGCTTTCGATGGGAACGTGCGTTTTGAGACATAAGAAGCTTTCCTATAAGATGTTAATACATCAACATTTAATGCAAGCGCATTATGGACGTTCACCGTTGATGCGTCAACAGGCAAGGAATGGGTAAACAAAGGGTCACGTATGGTGCAAATTTCGCACGCACCCAGACGCTTTGATATAGTGTTGAGAACTCTTTACGTTGGAGGATGTAACCGGCATGTCCGATTCGAGCGACAGTTCTAAGCCGCGACCCAAGACCGCGGCCGTTCCACACTACACGGTGGGCGAGGAGATCATGAACTCCGTCACCCATGGTGTCGGCTGTCTGCTGGGTATCGCGGGCCTGGTGCTCCTGATTGTATTCGCTGCCCTGCGCGGCGGAGGCCCGGCCCACATGGCTGCGGCAATTGTCTATGGCGTCAGCATTATCCTCGAATACCTAGCCTCCACGCTCTACCACGCGATTCAGCCCGCGCGCGCCAAGCGCGTGTTTCGCATCATCGACCACAGCTGCATCTACTTGCTTATTGCCGGCAGCTATACGCCGTTTTGCCTCATCACGCTCGCAAACGACGGCGGCCCTGCGCTGTTCTTTGCCGTATGGGCCATCGCCATTATCGGCATCGCCCTCGAGTGCTTTATGCGCGAACGTCAACCGCACTGGGTAAGTGGCCTGGTCTACTTGCTGATGGGCTGGCTCGTTGTCTTTAAGCTGCCCGAACTTGTGGCACTGCTCAACCCCGTGGCACTTGCCCTGCTCGCCGTCGGCGGCGTGTGCTACACCGCGGGCGTGCCGTTCTATATCGCCAAAAACGTGCGCTATCTGCACAGTATTTTCCACTTGTGGGTGCTCGCCGGCAGCATCTTCCAGTTCATGGCGGTGATCCTCTTCGTAATCTAGCGACCGCGCCCATGCCCTCGCTTCCACGGGCGACCGGCGCAATTGCCCTATCCGTCACCTACGCTTACTACCCAACGTCCCGAATCTTGGAGGTTCGAGAAACTCCCGATGGACATAACCATCTCCCTTATCACCACCCTCGTTTTGACCCTCATCAACGGCTACTTCTCTATGTCCGAGATGGCGCTCACCACGGCCAAGCGCGCCGTGCTGGAGCATGAGGCCGAGGAAGGCGACAAGCGCGCCGAGCGTGCCATTAAGCTGGCTGCCGACTCCGACCAGCTGCTCGCCACCATCCAGGTCGCCATCACGCTCGTGGGCTTCGCCTCGTCCGCCGTTGCCTCGACGAGCCTGTCCGACCCGCTCGCCACGTGGCTCATGAGCTTTGGCATCGCGCCGCTCTCCGCCATCGCGCGCGGCCTGGCGCCGGTCATCATCACCGTCGCGGTCGCCTTTGTGTCCATCGTGATCGGCGAGCTTGTGCCCAAGCGCATCGGCCTCGCTAACGCCGAGGGCGTGTCCAAGCAGGTCGTGGGACCGTTGTCGTTTTTCCAAAAGATCGCCCGTCCGCTCGTGTGGCTGACCGGCGCTTGCTCCGATGGCCTAGCCCGAGTCTTACGCATCAAGAGCGCCGATGACCGTCAAAACGTCTCGGAGGAAGAGATCAAGTACATGGTCTCGGAGCAGGACGACCTGCTCGACGAGGAAAAGCGCATGATCCACGAGATCTTCGACCTGGGCGACACCGTTGCCCGCGAGGTCATGGTGCCGCGCGTGGACACCACCATGTGCGAGGATGACGAGACGGTCGCCGACGTGCTGTCCACCATGCGCCAGACCGGCTTTAGCCGCATTCCCGTCTATCATGAGGATCCCGACAACGTGGCGGGCATCGCGCATATCAAGGACCTGATCCAGCCCGCGCTCGACGGCAAGGGCGATCAGCCCATCGCCGATTACCTGCGCGACGCCACCTTTGTGCCCGACACCAAGGACATCCTGCCGCTGCTGTCCGAGATGCAGACTTCGCACGACCAGATCGTGGTGGTCGTGGACGAGTACGGCGGCACGGCCGGCATCATCACCATCGAGGACATCGTCGAGGAGATCGTCGGCGAGATCGAGGACGAGTTCGACCCCGACAACAAGTATCTCACGCGCCTTTCGCGCCGCGAGTGGCTCGTCGATGGGCGTTTTTCGTGCGATGACGCGATTGAGCTTGGTTGGCCGCTCGAGGAAAGCGATGATTATGAGACCATCGCCGGCTGGATCTTGGAGCTTTGCGACTCGGTGCCCGACATCGGAGAGGTGTTTGAGGTCGCGGGGTACAAGTTTAAAGTGCAGTCGATGCGAGGCCAGCGCATCTCGCTCATTCGCGTGATCGCTCCGGCCGAAACCGATAAGAAGGATTCCGAGTCTTCGGCAGACGAGCCGACGACGTCGGGTGCGGGTTCCGCGAATCCGCACGATGGCGACGAGTAGGGTAAGGAAGAGTAGGGGAGAGTTATGGCAGGCCTGTTCAACATCCTTAAGGTCACCGTCAGCGAGGACAAGATCTGCGCGCATGTGCTGGTGAACCCCGGCATGCCGCTCATGACTTCGGAGGACATCGAGGCCACGGCGCGCGTGTACTACCTGGTGCCGGCGATTGCCAAGCATCTGTGCCTGGGCGATTCCGGCCGCGAGTTCCAGGACTGCATGGGTCAGACCGAGCTCTGCCATCTGCTGGAGCACGTGACGGTCGAGCTCATGAACGAGACCGGTCTTGCCGGTAGCATCTCGTGCGGCCGCACGCGCGTAAGCGAGCACGATGAACGTGTCTTTGAGGTCGAGCTTTCGTGCCCCGACGACGCACTGGCCATCGGTGCGCTGTCGTCGGCCGCCTTTATGATGGACTGGGCGTACCTGCACGCCGACCAGCCTGCCCCCGACGTGGAAGGTACGGTCGCGGGCCTGCGCAACCTGGTGCTGGGCATGCGCGCCGAGGCCGAGGGTAAGGATCCTCACGAGGCCGTCGCTGCTGCGAACGGCGAAGATGCTGCCGAGGACGAGGGCGCTGACGAGGGCGATGTGCCGGTCGACGCCGAGCCCGTTGCCGATGCGACCGCCGAGCCCGTTCCCACCGAGCCCCAGGGTGTCCCCAATTTTGACGACGAGCCCCAGGTGGCGATTGATACCGAGGGCGCGGTTGCCGAGAACCACGAGGCCTCCGCTGCCGTCTTTGGCGGTGCGGCGACGGTTCCGGCAGGACCTGCGCATGAGGGCGGCCTGCCGCTCGTGGACGGCGCCGGCGAGGACCCGGGTGCCACGGTGGCCATGCCGGCTATGCCCCAGGAGTAGGCCTACGCGTTTATCACCATCACGTACCTGCGCCTTTGCCGTACGCAGATGAGCGGAGCGGCAAGTGATGCGCTGCGGGTATAATGGACAGCATTCAAACGGTGGGCACCGACGTGCCCGCAGGAGAGGAATGATCATGGGTAAGACTTTCAGCTTTGTCTCCGGCGCACTTTTTGGTGCCGCTGCCGGTGCTATTGTCGGCGTTGCTCTGGCCCCGCGCTCGGGCGCCGAGACCCGCGCCATGGCTGCCGATATCGCCAACGACGCCTGGGACAATATGCGCGACACCTACGAGCACAGCGCCGAGGAGGCCCGTGCTGCGGTGAATGACTTTGGCCCGATGGTCGACGCCAAGACCGACGACCTGCGCGCCAAGGTCGACCTGGCCCGCGAGCGCATGGACCAGCTGCGCGAGCAGCTCAACGACGCCATTTCGGGCGGCAACGTGACGCCTGCCGCCGACGTCGTGGTCGAGAACGCCGTCGAGGCCGATACCGAGGCTGCGGAGCCCTCGACCGAGGCATAATGCGCGCCGGGGATTTTGTCGGCGCCAAGATTTATCGCAAGCCTACCGAGGACAAGCGCACCAAAAAGGACGGCACGCCGCGCAGCCCTAAAAAGCTCGGAAAGATTCACTTTCCGGTCTTTACCCCGGGCGGCACGCGCGTGGTCGGCTTTATGGTCCGCCAGTCCGATATCGCGGGCATGATCGAGCGCCCCGATCGATTCGTAGCGCTCGACGCCATTGGTGTCTACGAGGGCGCCATTGCGGTCGATGACGTCAAGGACACGTACGATGCCGCTGCGGCCAAGCGCCTCGACATCAACCTGGACGATTGCATTATCTGGGTTGGCATGGACGTGCGCACGGAGTCGGGCGATGTCGTGGGCTACTGCTCGGACGTTGAGTTCAAGCCGCGCTCGGGCATCGTACAGGCATTCTATGTGACCGCCGGTGCCGCTTCGAGCGTGCTGGTGGGCGACACGCAGGTGCCGCCGACGATGCTGCGCGGCTACGAGAACGGCGCGATGGTCGTCTCGGACGAGGTCAAGTCGCTCGGGTATTCGGGCGGTGCGGCTGCCAAGGCCGCCGAGGCCAGCGTCGTTGTGGGCGATAAGGTCAAAAAGGGCGCCAAGGTACTCGACGACAAGGGATCGGTTGCCGTGGACAAGGGCAGTCGCGCGCTGGGCAAGCAGCTCGGCAAGACGCGCGGCATGTTCAAGGCCTTTAAGGACGAATACCAAAAGGCGAGCGGAGGCTCGTCAAAAGCTACAAAATAGCGACGTACCAAATGATGGGAGGCAAGCCGGAGACCTGTTGCTCCGGCTTGCTGTGTTTATGGGGGAGGGCACATGCGCCAAAATGGATCTAACTTAAACGGGCGCTCGGGTGCGCGTCCGACGGCGCGCCGCGACCTGGGGCAGCTGCCCAGCGGTCAGCGCCGCCGTCGCCGTAAGCCCGGCGCGATGTACCTCAACCATAGCCGCGGGTTTAGCGATCGCAGTGCGCGCATCGGCAACGGGCGCTCGCCGCGCCGACCGTCCCGTCTGCCCTATGCGCTTATCGCCGTGGGCTGTGCGCTCGTGCTGTTTATCGCTGCCGTCGTGGGCTACGTCAACCGCAGCGTGGACGTGGAGCTCAACGGCCAGAAGACCGCGGTGCGCGTGGGCTCTACGCTGCAGAATCTCATCGACGACCAGGAGTTGACTGACACCTACGACGCAGGCGACCTGCTGGCCGTCGATGACAGCGTGCTCAAGCGCCATGGCGGCGAAAAGCTGTCGGTTAAGGTGGACGGCAAGCGCATAAAACAGGGTAAGTGGAAAAGCCGCGAACTTGAGGGCGGCGAGAAGGTGACGGTCAAGGATGGCCGTAACACCTACGAGAAGCACGAGGTTCAGGCTACGGTTATCGAGCCCAAGCTCAAGGTCGAGGGCACGGGCGCTATCGAGTATGTGCAGACGTGGGGTGTCCAGGGCCGCTCGGAGGTGTGGGTCGGCGAGCAATCGGGTAAGACGCAGGACCGCGGCGAGGTTGTGCCCGCCACCGATTGCGTCGTTGCGTGCGCGAGCGTGGCGCCCAAGGGCAACGAAAAGTACGTGGCGCTGACGTTTGACGAGGGTCCGAGCGGCGCCACCAAACAGATCTTGCAGGTGCTCAAGGAAAAGGGCGTCACCGCGACGTTCTTCCTTTCGGGCGATGCGGTCGAGGCCTCGTCCGCCACGGCCAAGGCGATTGTCGATGCCGGGTGCGAAATCGGATCCAACAGCTACAGCGACGATTCGCTCAAGGGTCAGGACCGTGAGGCGGTACGCGAGCAAATCACGAAAGGCACCGATGCGATTAAGTCGGCGACCGGCGTGAAGACGATGCTGCTGCGTGCCCCCTACGCTGCCTTTGACGAGCAAAACTGGATTGATGCGATGGACCTGGTTTCCGCCGTGGTCTCGTGGAATATTGACTCGGGCGACTGGCTGCTCAACGGTGCCGACGAGCAGGTCTCGACGGTGCTCGATTCGGTGACGCCGGGCAATATCGTGCTGCTCACCGATAGAGATGAATGCGCCGAGCAGACGCTCGAGGCGCTGCCGCAGATTATCGACGGCCTTGTCGCCGACGGCTACAAGATCGTGACACTCAGCGACCTGGTCAAGACGGACACGTCGCTGAGCAAAAAGCTCACCTCGCTGACGAAGGTCACCATGCCCAAAAACGCCGTGTTCCCCCAACTTGCCGAGGACGACGACACCACAGAGTAGTCATTGGGTAGTCGTTTAAGAACGTCCCCAATGGCTATGTCACGGATGCGTCAGCGTTTGGTATGCCTGCGATGTGCAGCGCATAAATTCGATGCCGCAAGGCGATGCTGATGCTATAGTTACTGCGGTTAATGAGGGTCAAGAGAAAGGTTACAGGTGAAATCCAAACCTCGACCATACAGTCGATGACCCCATGCAGGTGCTTTTTGCGCATGCACGGGGTGTAAGCGTCGAGCGGCGTGCCGCCCGCGCATGCGTATACATATCCAGAAGCCCCCGGACGCCGCACGCGCGGCCGCGTCCGGAGGAATAATGATGGGGAGCACCATTGAATTATCTGAGTGAGATGCTCAAATTGCCAGTCTTGGACGTCGACGGCGAAAAGCTCGGCGTAGTCAACGATTTTGGTATTGCTACCGGCGAAGTTTTTCCGCACGTGACGTCGCTCGCGTTCCGCGGCCCCGGCAAGACGCCGTTTATGATCAGCTGGCGCAAATGGGTCGACCGTATCGATGAGACGGGTGTACACCTTAAGACGTCGGCCACCGAAATCCGTTTTTCGTACCTGCAGCCGACCGAACTCTTGCTTGCCCGCGACGTGCTCAACAAGCAGATTGTCGACACGCAGGGCATGAAGGTCGTGCGCGTAAACGACATCAAGTTTTCCATGTCGGGCGAAAACCAGCTGCGCCTGCTGGGCGCCGAGGTCGGTGCCCGCGGTCTGCTACGCGCCATCAGCCCCGCGCTCGAGCATATCGTCGAAGGCTTTATGAAGCACCTGGGCAAGCCGCTCAGTGAGGATATCATCGCTTGGTCCTACATGGACCTGCTCGACCGCTCGACCAAGAACATTCAACTCTCGGTGTCGCACAAGACGCTCGGCGAGCTGCACCCTGCCGACATCGCCGACATTATCGAGCAGCTCGACCCGCGCCTACGTGCGCAGGTGTTTGCGCAGCTCGATACTGCCCAGGCCGCCGAGGCCATCTCGGAGTTCGATGACGACGAGCTTATGACCGAGATGCTCGAGGGCCTGTCCGATACGGACGCATCGTCGATGCTGGCCATGATGGACCCAGACGACGCCGCCGACCTGATTGACGAGCTCGATTACGAGAAGGCCGAGAAGCTCCTGCGCCTGATGGGCGTCAAGGAGGAGAAGGCGATTCGTAACCTGCTGGGGTATGAGGACAACACCGCCGGCCGCATCATGACCTCGGAGTTTGTCTCCCTGCCCGCCACGGCAACGGTCGGTGACGCCATCGAGGCGATTCGCGAGCTCGACGAGGACTTCGAGAGCGTCTACTACGTCTATACCGAGGATCCGAGCGGCATGCTGACGGGCGTGCTTTCGCTGCGCACGCTGATCGTGGCCGACCGCGACGCCACGCTGGGCCAGCTCGCCTATCGCGATCTGGTCTATGTGTCGCCCGACGAGGACCAGGAAGACGTGACGGACGAGATGACCAAGTACGACCTGGTTGCCATTCCCGTCTGCGACGAGAACCGTCATATCCTGGGTATCGTGACCTTCGACGATGCCATGGACGTAATCGCCGAGGAGCATCAGGAGGACCTGCAGATCGCCGGTGTCGGCTCGGGCGATAGCGCGTCGGACGACTCGACGAACGTGCTCAGCTGGTTCGTGCATCGTCAGTACTGGGTCGTCGTGTGGGGCATCGCCTCGTGCATTATGGCGACGGTGCTGGGGACGGCGCTGGGCTCCGCGCATCTGGTGGTGTTCCCCATGTGCGCCATGCCGCTCGTGCTGCTGGCTGCCTCGCGCATGGTGTCGTTCGTCAAGAACTACTTCCTCGAGTACGACGGTCACGACGACGAGCCCAAACCGTACCTGGGATTCTTCTTCCAGAGCACGGGCATGGGCCTGATCCTTGCGCTTGTTACTTACCTGTGCGCGCAGCTGGTGCGCACCGCTGCGTTCCCCGATGCCTCTATGTTTGAGGAGCAGCTCTTTACCGGCTGCTTTAACATTGCCGCCATCATCTGCCTGGTGGGCAACATGAGCGCCGTGATTTACCTGATGGTGCTGTTCTGGCGCGATGAGCACGACCTTAACACGTCGGGTACCGCCATGAACGTCATCGCCGTCATGATCTCGTGTGTGGCGTACTGCATCGCCGCGGTGCTGCTCACCATGTCGGTCATGGGATAGGTGGTCGCGTGCAAAACACGAAGCAAAAGGCGAGCACCAAGCAAAAGCTGACCATTGCGGCAATCTTTGGCGCTATGGGCCCCGGTCTGTTGGCGGCGCTTTCGGGTAACGACGCCGGCGGCATCGCCACGTATTCCAGCGCGGGCGCCAGCTATGGCTATAAGATGCTCTGGATGCTTCCCGTCATGACCGTGCTGCTTATCGTGACGCAGGAGACCGCGGCGCGCTGCGGATGCGTCACGGGTAAGGGCCTGGCGTCGCTCATTCGCGAGCGCTTTGGCGTGCGCAAGAGCGTGCTGGCCATGGCGGCGCTGCTGATTGCCAACACAGCCGTGACCATTTCGGAGTTCGCGGGTATCGCGAGTGGCCTTGCCCTGTTTGGCGTGCCGGCGAGCATTTCGGTGCCGCTCGTGGCATTGCTGGTTTGGATGCTTACCATGTCGGGCAGTTTCCAGCGCATCGAGAAGATTTTGTTGCTGGTAAGCTGCGTGTTCGTGACCTACATCGTCGCCGCGTTTATGGCCGGCCCCAACTGGGGTGAGGTCGCGGTCGACTTGGTCGTCCCCAATATTCAAAACGACCCCAGCTACGTGTCGCTCGTGGTCGCAACGATCGGTACCACCATCGCACCGTGGATGATCTTCTTGGCTCAGAACAACGTGGTCGATAAGAATGCGGGCGAGGACGACATCGTGCTGCAGCGTATTGATACCGTGAGCGGCTCGATCGCTGCCGATATCATTGCGGGCTTCATTATCATCACGACCGGTACGGTGCTGTTCCCGGCGGGTATTCAGATTAGTGATGCCGCCGATGCCGCCCGCGCGCTGGAGCCCATCGCGGGTCAGTGGTCCACGGTGTTGTTTGCCTCGGGCCTGGTCGCAGCGAGCTTTTTGGCTGCCTGCGTGCTGCCGGGCGTTACGTCGAGTGCCATCTGCGAGGCATTTGGTTGGGAACGAGGCGCCGATCGCAGCTGGGACGAGGCCCCGGTCTATCGCGGCATCATTACGGCCATCATCGGCATTTCTGCCGTGTTGGTGCTCATGCCCGGCGTCGATTTGTTCCAGATTATGATGACCTCGCAGGTCATCAACGGCGTGCTGCTGCCCGTAGTTTTGGTATTCCAGGTGGTTATCGCGGCGGATCGCCACATTATGGGGGCCAACCGCAACGGTCGCGTGTGGAACGTGCTCACGTGGGCGACTATCGGCGTGATTACGGTGCTGACGGTCGTCATGTTTGTGCTGCAAGCGATGGGCTACAGCGCGTAGCGCCTCTTTTGGGTTTCGAGCGGGCCGCGGCCATGGGCTGCGGCCTCTTTTTTGCCCGCTACAGGGGGTCAGTTATATAACGATGGGCAAAAAATGCCAAATATGAGTACTGTTGCTAGACTGATGACATTTACGGCCAAGAAGATAATGAACATAACCTATAGTATGTTCATTAAAATTGGCTCCAATACACCTTAAACAAGTCAGGTTGGCTGCTTTAGGGGGTTGTAGGGGTGGCGCGCGCAGACGTGGTGTAAGAGCGTCCCGAGGTCCGTCGCTGCAAGT
>CAUFXK010000004.1 GCA_959596495.1 uncultured Collinsella sp.
AGCATCGGTCTCCAAAACCGAGTGTTGAGGGTTCGAGTCCTTCCTGGCGTGCCAGTCATTATTCCGTAAGCTCCCATTTGGGGGCTTACGGTTTACTCATGTAAAAGCGCATTGCGCGGAGGTAACCCAAATGGCCAACAAGAAGAACAAGAAGAAGGCACAGCAGCAGGCGCCTGCCAACAAAGCTGCCGCCAACTCCAAGGTTGAGGCCAAGAAGGCCGTTGCCAAGAAGAGCGAGAAGGCTGCGAAGTCTAAGAAGAACGAGAAGCCTGGTTTCTTCGCCCGTACCAAGAAGTATTTCGCTTCGGTGAAGTCCGAGATGAAGCGTGTCACGTGGCCCGACAAGAAGGAGCTCGTGAACTACTCGGTCGTCGTTTGCGCTTCTCTGGTCGTTGTCGGCGTCGTCATCGCTCTGCTCGATGCTGGCTTTGGCGAGGCTCTTGCTCTGTTCTCCGGATTGAGGGGCTAAACCATGTCTAAGCGTTGGTACGTCGTTCACACTTACTCTGGATACGAGAACCGTGTTAAGTCCGATCTCGAGCATCGCATCGAGACCATGGGCATGCAGGACCGTATCTTTGATATCGAGATTCCTATGGAGCGCGTCACCGAGATCAAAGAGGGTGGCAAGCGCGAGACCAAGGATTCTAAGATCTTCCCGGGTTATGTCCTGGTTCGCATGGAGATGGATGACGATGCCTGGACGTGTGTTCGTAACACGCCCGGTGTCACCGGTTTCCTGGGCGGCAACGGCAAGCCCGCTCCGCTTTCCCGCGACGAGTACAATAAGATGACTCGTCGTCCCGGTAAGGGCGATTCGCCCAAGCGTACGTCGGTTGATATTGAGGTCGGCACGTCCGTCCGCGTTACCGATGGCCCGCTTACCGACTTTGATGGCAAGGTCTCCGAGGTTAACACCGAGGCAGGCAAGCTCAAGGTCACGCTGATGATCTTTGGCCGCGAGACGCCGGTCGAGCTCGACTTTAACCAGGTCGCTGTCATCGCTTAAGTTTTGTCCGTTCGCGCGAGCGTGCTTCTTCTGTGACTGCTCATCTCGGGAGTGCTTCTAACACGTGCGTGCTTACGATATAGCAAGTACTACTTCACACTCGTGATTTGAAAGGAATGACCATGGCTGAGAAGAAGGTTGCCAACGTCATTAAGCTCCAGATTCCTGCTGGTGCAGCTAACCCCGCTCCTCCCGTCGGCCCCGCCCTGGGCGCTGCTGGCGTGAACATCATGCAGTTCTGCCAGGCCTTTAACGCCGAGACGCAGGACAAGAAGGGCGACATCATCCCCGTTGAGATTTCTGTCTACGAGGATAAGTCCTTCTCCTTCATCACCAAGACCCCGCCGGCGGCTCACCTCATCAAGAAGGAGCTGAACCTCAAGTCTGGTTCCGCTAAGCCCCAGGCCGACAAGGTTGGCCAGCTCTCCCAGGAGCAGCTCACCAAGATCGCCGAGATCAAGATGCCGGACCTCAATGCCAACGACATTGACGCCGCCAAGAAGATCATCGCCGGTACCGCCCGTTCCATGGGCGTCACCATCGCTGAGTAGCGATTTCTTTAGGTAATGACGGGTGCTCCAACCGGGGCGCCCGTTAAATGTGTGCAATAGGGCACACGATACGATGTGGGAGGGCTCACGCCCGTTTAACCACAGGAGGTAATGCACATGGCTAAGCATGGTAAGAGCTATAACGCCGCTGCCGAGAAGATCGACCGCGCCACGCTCTACACCCCCCTTCAGGCTGCCAAGCTCATCAAGGAGCTCGACACCGCCAAGTTCGACGAGACCGTCGAGGCCCACTTCCGTCTGGGCGTCGATACTCGTAAGGCTGACCAGAACATTCGTGGTTCCATCTCCCTGCCCCACGGCACCGGCAAGACCATTCGTGTTGCCGTCTTCGCCGAGGGCGAGAAGGCTCGCGAGGCCGAGGCTGCCGGCGCCGACATCATCGGTTCCGACGAGCTCGTCGCCCAGATTCAGAAGGGCGAGATCAACTTCGACGCCGCTATCGCTACGCCGAACATGATGGCCAAGGTTGGCCGCATCGGTAAGATCCTTGGTCCCCGTGGCCTCATGCCGAACCCCAAGCTCGGCACCGTGACCATGGACGTCGCCAAGATGGTCTCCGAGCTCAAGGCCGGCCGCGTTGAGTATCGCGCCGACCGCTACGGCATCTGCCACGTGCCCCTGGGCAAGAAGTCCTTCTCCGAGCAGCAGCTCGTCGAGAACTACGCCGCCCTGTACACCGAGATCCTGCGCGTCAAGCCCTCTTCTGCTAAGGGCAAGTACGTCAAGTCTATCTCCGTGTCTTCCACCATGGGCCCTGGCGTCAAGGTCGATCCCGCTATCCA
The DNA here is from genome assembly GCA_959596495.1 of uncultured Collinsella sp. GTDB lineage: Bacteria > Actinomycetota > Coriobacteriia > Coriobacteriales > Coriobacteriaceae > Collinsella. Next base: position 2,364 of record CAUFXK010000004.1, read on the forward strand.
GCGTGACTTCCTGGCTGAGTAACTTTTAGTTACTGCCTGAGCAAAGCAAGCATTGCTAAAGAAACCCGGTTCTGTCTCGTGCAGGACCGGGTTTCTTGCTATCGCGTCAAAACTGCCTCAAAGGGGGCAGTGACCCCTTTGAGGTAGTTACCAGGGTGTTCTGGCGGTTGAGGACTCGATGGCCTCGTGGCGCTTGAGCTCGCGGCGCATGGTTTGTGAGTTGAGCCAGGCTGCCTGCCAGCCACGGATGGGGTAGCGCGTCTGGTCGAGCTCAAACTGCGTATATCCGCTGGCGTTGATGATCATTGCCCCGCATGCATGTTGACGCTCACGCTGAAAGTCGCGACCATAGCATTGGTGCACATGCCCGTGCACCATGTAGTCGGGATTCCAGGATTCGAGCGCTGTGTTAAAGCATTCAAATCCTCGATGTGGCAGATCATCCAGATCGCCCATGCCGGCGGCGGGCGCATGGGTCAGCAGGATGTCGCAGCCGCCGACCATCCTCACTTTGCGTGACAGCTTGCGCACGCGCTTGGCCATCTCGCGCTCGGTGTACATGTTGGCGCCATCTCGGTAGCGCATGGAGCCGCCAAGCCCCGCAATGCGGACGCCGCGATACACGTAAACGGAGTCTTCGACACAGATACAGCCGCCTGGTGCATGACGCGCGTAGCGGTCATCGTGATTGCCGCGAACGTAGATGAGCGGTTTGTTGATGACGGTGACCAAGAACTCAAGATAATCCGGGTCCAGATCGCCAGCGGACAAAATCAGGTCGACACCCTCAAAGCGTTCCTTGCGAAAGCACTCCCATAGGCATCGTTCTTCGGTATCGGCTATGGCAAGGATTTTCATAGGGCGTGGACCTTCGGCTCATCGTTGGGCTGCGGAATGGTGCCCACCACGTTGTCGGCCAACCAGTCCATCTCGACGATTTGAGTGCTCGGCAGTGGGGGAAAGCCCTCGATCTGCACCACGCCGTCTTGGCTATGGAGCTCGCCGCCAAATGGATTGATGGAGCCCTCGACAATGCCATTGCGCAGTAGCTGAACGAGCTTGCGCGTCTGATAGGGCAGGCCTGGAGCGTAGCGAATATCGATAACGCCCGAACTCATGCCATACCAGTAGTTGACGGCGCGAACCTGGCTGTCGTCACTGGTCTCATCCCAGGTGCCATGCAGCAGGCTTCGCACGATAAGCTCGTAGTAACGGCCCCAGTTCCATACCGGCATGGCAATGCCGGCAACCTTGCCATCGACCAAGCGGTGGAGTCCGTAGGCCGTGGGGTCTTCGAGCGGCTTTGACATGTCGGCGCCGGACATGACGCTTACGCCTTCGCGGCACATGGCCTCGGCAAGGCCACCGGCGGGCACATCGCCCCAGGTCAGGATAATTTGCGCACGGGGATCGAGTAGCGAGGCTCCAATCGCAAAGGCGTTGATCTCGCTGAGTGCGCCCGAGGCGAAGACCGACGCGTGGTAACCGATGCGGTGGTTGTCCGCCATGCTGGCGGCAAGGGCGCCCAGGAGGAACTTGGCCTCGTACATCTTGCCAAAGTACGAACGGACGCTTTGGTGGGGAAGGCCGATAGAGCAGTTGAGGAACCGAACCTGGGGATACTCAACGGCAGCCCTGAGCGTGTATTCCATCAGGCGGTGCGAGGTCGAGAAGATGACGCTGTCTCCATGTTTGACAGCCGTTTCCACGGCGGCGTAGAACACGTCCGGATCGTGGCAGTCCTCGAACGCCTCGGTGCGCACGATACCGCCAAAGTGCTCATCGAGATACTGACGCCCTTGGTCGTGCAGGCTGTCCCAGCTCGACGTCGCACAGGGGAACTCATGGATAAAGGCGATGCGCAGGGGATTGGCCGCCGAATAGACGGTCTTGCCCATAAAGAAGTTGAGCACGCCGGAGGTGGACTTGGCGGGCGACTCTTCCTCATCGACGCTCGGTGCTTCGACAAGATCGACCTTGTCCTCGTTATTCTTGCCGGCAATGACCAGCTCACGCCAAATCTTACACAGGCGGTTTACGACGATATCCGTCGGCGTATCCAGCAGGCGGTCCTGGTTGTACACATTGAGGTAGACGAGCATGGCGTCTGCGGGCGTAATGTCCAGGTGGTCGCCGCCCGCGCGAAAGTAGGCGCGCTTAAAGAGTAGGAAGGTGTGGCGCAGGTAGTCGACCTTTTTCTGCGGCCATTTTTCGATAAGGTCCTGACCGAGCATCTTGGCGAGCGTCTCGTAGCTTCCCTCGCGCGAGAACTCGATCTCGTATAGGGGGCAGACGCGCCAAAACGCGCAGAACTCACCGTACAGGCGGCTTTCGACGGAATCCCACGTGCCGGGGTAGAGACGGGTGACCTTGGCCGAAACCGTCGGGGCGTCCAGGAATTTGAGGACACTGACGCGCTTGTTGCCCTCTTGGACGTAAAACCGATGCATGAACTCGGTGACGATGACGGGATCGCGATAGCCCTCGGTCACCTGGATGTCGTAGAGGTTGGACCACTTGCGGGCGAACTCCGTGCTAAACGGCAGCAAGGGCATAAAGTTGCATGAAAAGGCCGACTGACGGCCCTTGGTAACCGTGCCGACGACCATTTCGAGCGGAATGTCTCTCAGGCCGACATTCTCTCGCTGGCCCAAGGGGAGCTGGGCAACCAAGCTATCGAGGTCCGTAAGGTACGGATGCTCGCTTTGACTAATGGCGCGTCGACGTCCTTGCTCGCCGCGCTTGCGTGCTTGACGATAGGCCTCTTCCATAGTTTTGCTCCCTTAGTCGTTTAAACAACTATATGAACCATGGTACCACGAATGAAAACCACCACAAAGGTGCCTGTCCCCTTTGTGGTGGTTTAGGCGATGATGGGGGCGATGGCGCGAATGCAGGCGTCGGCCGCCGTGAAAGTGGTGCTGTCGTCGCTGACGATAAAGATGATCTTGCCCTTAATGCCAAAGTCGCCGATCTCGCTAAAGAGCACGTAGGGCTCCTTGTCAAAGCTCGAGATGGGAAGCACGGCGGCCTTGGTGGCGCTGGTCAGCTCGTCTGCCAGCGCGTCGAGCGAGGCCCACTTGGATGTGTCCTTTACGGCAACGGGCACAGCCACACGCCCAAAGGGCATGAGATGCACGAGCGTGTTCTTGGAGATATTTGAGTTGGGGACGATGATGGTCTGCCCGCAGGCGTCCTCGATGGTCGTATGACGCCAGGTGATGTCCTGGACCACGCCCGACACGCCACCGACTTCGATATTGTCGCCGGGCTTGATGATGCCCATAAAGGTTACCTGCATGCCGCCGATAAGGTTTGAGAGCGTGTCCTGAAAGCCGAGCGAGATGGCGATGCCGCCGACGCCAAGAGCGGCGACGAGGGCGTTTGCGTTAATGCCAAAGCAGTTGTCGAGGATAAAGCTGCCGCCGATCATCCAGATGACGGCGCGCGCAATGTTGATGAAGATACTCGATGCCGGAAGCGGGTTGTCGTCGCGGTTGAGCAGGTGGCGCAGGGTCTTGGATACGACCTTGGTGGCGATGGCGGTGCCTATTACCAAGATGCCGGCCCAGATGATGTTGTGGACCCACCGTTGTTCAAAGAAATGAAGAATCGGTTCAAACAATTCCATGTTGGGAAAACCTCCTCATGATCGTCCAACCATGATACCCACCAAAAGCCCGTCCGATCACATTCGGACGGGCTTTTGCGCTCGATATAAGGTTTGTACGGCGGGGCTGCAAGGCCCGGCGGTGTAGCTTAGCGGCGGCGCTTCCAGATAATGCCGAGAACGATGATGACGATGCCGCCGATAAGGCATGCGCCGACCACGGTCGGCGTACGGTCTCCCGTTGCGGCAAGCTTACCGGCCGTCTTCTTGGTGGTGATCTGCGTGGTCGTCGTGCCGGGTTTGGGTGAGGGCTCAGGCGTTGGGGTCGGATGGGGTGCGGGGCTCTCAGCGGAGCTAAAGCTGATGGTGCCCGCGAGCGAGGCCACCTTGTGCTCCCAGTCGTCCTGCCCGATCAATGCCCTCAGCGCTGCCTCGCACGTACCCCACTCGGTGAGCTTCTTGGCGTTTGCGAAGGTGGGGAAGTCGGTCGTGTTGGTGATGATGTAGTTGTTGGTGGCGACGGTATAGGTCTTGGCGGGGTCGAGCGTGCTGCCGTCTTTGGTGAGCGTGGCACTCACGATGCGCTTGCCTTCAGACTGCGTCCAGTCGATTGTTACGTTGATGCCGCCAAAGGAAAGAACGCTGCCGGAGTCGTCGGGCCACTTGTACATGTCTTGGGCTTCCTGCTCGGTGTGGCCGGCTGCGACGTAGGCTTGTTGAAGTTCGTAGCTGTCATTGCATTTGTCGCTAATTTCCAACGAGTGCTCAAGCGCTGCGAGGAAGTCCGCGCCGGTCATGGTCCAGGTCTCCAAGGTGTTGCCGTAGGGCGAGATGGCGATGACGTCGCCGGCGGTCACGTTTCCCGCCGCGATGCCGCCGCGGATGCCGCCAGCGTTCTCAATAGCAAGGTCCGCGCTCGTCAGGCCAGGGTCCGCGCCCGTCAGGGAAAGATAGGAGCCGCAAATCACGTGGCCGATGGTCTGGGCCTTGGTGGTATCGCCTTCCTTGCTGGGGCGCAGATCGGTGGTGCGCACCATCTCCCAGCCATGCGTACCCGCGGCGTCCTCGCCGTAGAAATAGTTGGTGGAGGATGTGCCGAGCACCTTGTTCGATTCGCTTTCAAAGGCATCGTCGAGTGGCTTGATTTTGTTGTTGCGAACCTCGTCAAGGATGTTCTGGTTGTTAGAGTCTGCCAAAAGGTCGTCGACGTCCTTGGCGGTGTAGAGCTTCTCGTCGCTGTCGCCTGCGGAGACCGTCACCATGTCGTCGTTGGTGGTTTCGGTACCCCTGGTGTCGTACTCATAGGGAATGGAAAGCAGACCAACCTCGGCAAAGGCGCTGCCTGCCTCGACGACGCGGACCGGCTTGCCGTCGGCCCCCGTCACGTTTTCGTCTAAGTTGATGTGCTCGTGGCCCGCGACCAGTGTATCGACCCCAACGAGCTTTGCGGCAAAGGTCTTGGCGTTGAGCGTGTGCGCGATGCAGACGATAACGTTGCAGCCCTCATCCTCGCGCAGTCGCTTGGCCTCGGCATTGATGGCGTCCGCCGCACCCGAGAACGACGTGCCCGCGACCAGGTCCGCGCGTAGCGAGGAGCCCAGCGACTCATCCATGGCTCCGACGACGCCGACCTTAATCTTGTAGTTAAACGTGGGGCTGCCCTCGCCGTCCTTCCAAGTGCGATTGAGCGTCTTGGTGATGCTCGAGCTCCATACGCCGTTCGAGGACGTTGCATTCGCGCAGAGCATGGCGAAAGGTGTACTGGTGGCACCATTGCCGGCCATCGTGCGAAGCTTGTCCGCGCCGTAGCTCCAGTCATGGTTGCCCGGTGTGGTCGCGTCGTAGCCGTTTGCGTAGAAGGTGTTCATGAGTTCGGCGATGCTCTTGCCCTCGCTCATGGTGGCAAAGGACTGCCCGTGGAAGGTGTCGCCTGCATCGAGCAGAAAGTCGGGGGCGTTGCTTTGAGCGCTATAGAGAACCGCCAGCCCGTCAAAGCCAATGGTGCCCGTGCCCTTGCTTGCGTTGTAGCTGTACTTGTAGCTGCCGTGGATGTCGTTGGTGTGCATGACGGTTACGGCGCCGTCAATAGCGGCGGGCAGGTTCCCCGCGAAAGCGAGGCTTGGGATGCCTGTGAGCGCGCCGGCAAACAACGCGGCAGCTAACGCAAGGCGGGGGAGTCTTTTCATGGCTGTCTCCTTACTCTTTAATAAAAACCACCACAAAGGTGCCTGTCCCCTTTGTGGTGGTTTTCTAGGTCGTTAGCTCAGCAGCATGCGGTCGTTGGCGAGCTCGCCGCCCGAGACCTCCTCGAACTTCTGCAGCAGGTCGGCAACGGTGAGCGACTTTTTTTCGTCGCCTGCCACGTCGTAGATCACGTGACCCTCGTGCATCATGATCAGACGATTGCCCAGACGGATGGCGTCGTTCATGTTATGCGTGACCATGAGCGTGGTCAGGTGATGCTCGTCGACGATTTCCTCGGTCAGATTGAGCACCTTAGAGGCCGTCTTGGGGTCGAGCGCCGCGGTGTGCTCGTCGAGCAGCAGCAGGCGTGGCTTGGTGAGCGTGGCCATGAGCAGGGTGAGTGCCTGGCGCTGGCCGCCCGAGAGCAGGCCGACCTTGGCGTTGAGGCGCGTGTCCAGACCAAGGTCCAGGCGCTTGAGCAGTTCAACGTACTCGTCCTTCTCGGCCTTGGTGACGCCCCACGAAAGACCGCGACGCTGGCCGCGGCGCTTGGCGAGGGCCAGGTTCTCGGCGATCTGCATGTCGGCTGCGGTGCCGCGCATGGGGTCCTGGAACACGCGGCCCAGGTACTTGGCGCGCTGCGACTCGCTCAGACGCGAGATGTCGGTGCCGTCGAGCTCGATAACGCCCGAATCGAGCGGATATACGCCGGCGATCATGTTGAGCAGCGTGGATTTGCCGGCGCCGTTGCCGCCGATCACGGTCACAAAGTCGCCATCGTTGAGGGTAAGGTCGACGCCGGTGAGAGCGCGCTTCTCGGTGACGGTGCCCTTGTTAAAGGTCTTCTTGACGTGCGAGAGCTTAAGCATCTGCCTCATCCCCCTTCGTATAGGAGCTGCGGAGCTTATAGCGCTCCCAAACCACAGGCACGCACAGGGCAACGGCGACGATCACGGCGGAGAGCAGCTTCATGTCGTTGGCGTCCATGCCCAGCTGCAGCACGATGGCACGGATGAGGAAGTAGACCACGGAGCCAAAGACGGCAGAGGCCAGACGGACGGAGAACTGCGTGAGTCCGCCGGGCAGCAGGCGGCCGAGCACCTCGCCGATGACGATGGCGGCAAGACCGATAACGATGGCGCCGGTGCCCATACCAATGTCGGCATACTTTTGGCTCTGGCAGATAAGCGCGCCAGAGAGGCCGATGAGGGCGTTGGAGAGCACGAGGGCGATCATCTTGGTGGAGTTGGTGTTGACGCCCAATGCGCGGATCATGTACTCGTTGTTGCCGGTGGCGCGCAGTGCGGAGCCAATCTCGGTGCCAAAGAACCAGTACAGGATGGCGACGATGGCCACGGCCAGCACAATGCCCAGGATGATGGCGACGGTGGACTGCGGCAGACCCGTCATGTTGCTGACGGCCGAGAACACGGTGCCCTTGGCAAGGATGGGCGTATTGGATTTGCCCATGATGCGCAGGTTGATGGACCACAGGCTGATCTGGGTGAGGATTCCGGCGAGGATCGCGGGAATCTCAAAGACGGTGGTCAAAATGCCCGTGACGGCGCCCGCGATGGCACCGGCACACATGCCGGCCAAAACGGCGAGCAGCGGGTCGACGTTGTCATTGACGATGAGTACGGCGCAGACGCAGCCGCCGAGGGCAAAGCTGCCGTCGCAGGTCATATCGGGGATGTCGAGCAGGCGGAACGTGATAAACACGCCAAGCACCATAATGCCCCAGAGGACGCCCTGAGAAACGGCGCCCTGCAATGCAATAAGCATGCTTCATACCTCCTAGGATAGGGTGGACACGTGAGTCACCATGATAGCGGTAACAATGTATAAAAGAGCTGCGGCCGGATGTTTTGACTCATCCGAAACAAGCAGGGCGAACGCCGGTCTTTGGCGTTCGCCCCTGTGGCTCAGATATTGAATAACACGTCAACGGCGCGAGTGCGGGTCCTAGACGCGTTACCGCGCATGGCGCTACTCGTCCAGAGCGGAAAGGTCGATGCCCAGCGCCTCGGCCATCTCGTCGTTCTTGACGACGACCAGGTCCTTGCTCGAGAGGTGCTTGATCGGCATATCCTCGGGCTTGGCCTCGCCCTTCAGGATCTTAACGGCCATCTCGCCCGCGGCGTAGCCCAGGTCCTCATAGTTGATGGAGAGGGTGAACAGGCCGCCGGCCATGCACATGCCCTCCTCGCCGGTTACGAAGGGGAGCTTATTCTCCTTGCAGATCTGGCCGACCTGCGAAGCGCCCGCGGCGATGGTGTTATCGGTGGGGGAGTACAGCGCGTCGACCTTGCCCACGGCAGATTCGACGACGGACTGGATCTCGTTGGAGCTCGAGACGGTGAAGTCGGTGTAGTCCAGGCCCAGCTTGTCGAGCTCCTTCTTGGCGGCCTTGATCTGGACGTCGGAGTTGGACTCGGCGGTGCAGTAGAGCAGACCGACCTTCTTTACGTCGGGCAGGACCTTCTGCATCATCTCGAGCTGCTCGGCGACCGGGGTGAGGTCGGAGGCGCCAGTGACGTTGGTGCCGGGCTTTTCGTTGTCCTGGACCAGGCCCGAGGCGGCGTAGTCGGTGATGGCGCAACCCACGATGGGGATATCGGCGGTGGCGCCGGCGGCGGCCTGCGCGGCGGGCGTAGCGATGGCGTAGATCAGGTCGACGCCATCGCCCACGAACTTGTCGGCGATGGACTTACACGTGGACTGGTCATTCTGGGCGTTCTTCTGGTCGATTTTGACCTTAAGGCCGCTCTTCTTGATGGCCTTGACGAAGCCGTCGTTGGCGGCGTCGAGTGCGGAGTGCTCGGTGAGCTGCAGAATGCCGACGGTGTAGTCGGAACCGGCGGCAGCAGAGCCGGAACCAGAGTTGCCGCCGCATCCGGCGAGCGGAGCGAGCACGAGCAGGCCGGCAGAGACCAGAAGGCTCCTGCGGCTGATGGTGATGTCCTTCATATCGTTACCCCCAGTATAGAAATGGCTGGAAACACTGCACTCAAACAAAGTGCAAGTGGAACTATAGTAGCGCGGATGTCCATTTTTACAATAACCTGGCGGGTTTTTTAATACAGAACCGGATGGGCGGTACGGGTAGTCGAATGGACGGCGGAGGTTCTTATGCGGCGGAGGCGTCGTCCCCCTCCAGGGCGGCGAAGAGCTTCTTGCCGTCGAGGAGACGCGTGGTGACGTTTCTCATGCGCCCGATCTCTACGGTACGCAGCGTGTCATCGGCGCCTCGGGCGTCATAGACCGTTCCCAGCAAATACGAGATGCCGTCTCGTTGCTTGATGGCAAAGGGGCGGAGTGTCATCCGTGCTACTTCGGTTTCGCCACGTGTCGTGACGCTCGAAATATCAAAACTCACCGTGGTTCCGTGGTCGATGGCTTGCTCGATGAGCTCGCAGGTGTCGATGCGCTTGACGGGCGTGCGCGTGGCCTTGGTGGATTTGCCACCGGCGCTTGGAGCGGGCTCGGGCGCATCGAGGTAGCCGCGAACGTCGGCACTCGCCATGGCGACCAAGTGCTGCGCCATGCTTTTTCGAATGGCGATGGGCGTAGAGCGGTTACGCATGACCATGCCGTGGAGCCGGATGATCTCTTCGTCGGTGAGCGGACGGGTCAAGAGCCGATACCCCACGCCGCGTTTGTACTCAATTTCGTATCCGGCATGGCGAAGTGCGGAGATGGCGGTGTAGATGCTGCGCCGCGCCGCCGAGATGGGCATGCGGGCGGGGTCGTCGGGATGGGCGAGGTGCCGGATCAACTCATCGGAAAACATGGCCCTGTCCTCGCCGGTGTTCTCGCTTAATAGTTGCAGGATGCGAACGGCGCGATAGGCTGCCATCGAGGCGGCGCCTCTCGTTGTGGTGTCGTAGGTTTCAACAGCGGCTTCGGTCATGGTGCCCACGTCCTTTCTGTTTTGGGTGGCGACGGTATGGAGCCTAGGACGCGGGGTTTTCCCAGGGGCGCAGGGCGCTCTGGGCGGTCGGTAGTCGTCGGCAAACGGCGGTTCGAGTTTTCAACAGCCCTGTTCAACTGACCAAAAACTTGCCAAAAGCTTGACGGATGCTGTTGAAAAAAGCGTCTCTCGACCGATGTCGAGAGACGCTTGTGCGATGAGCGTTGTCGTGTGGCGACGCGAGCTAACGTCCGACGATTAGAAGTCGGCGTTGCCCACGGTGCGCGGGTGCGGCAGGACGTCGCGGATGTTGCCCACGCCGGTGAGGTACATCACCAAGCGCTCGAAGCCCAGACCGTAGCCGGCGTGCTTGCAGGAACCGTAGCGGCGCAGGTCCAGATAGTACTTGTACTGCTCGGGATTCATACCCAGGTCCTTGATACGGGCCTCGAGCAGATCCAGGCGCTCCTCGCGCTGGGAGCCACCGATGATCTCGCCGATGCCCGGCACCAGGCAATCGGCGGCGGCGACGGTCTTGCCGTCGTCGTTCATGCGCATATAGAAGGCCTTGATCTCTGCCGGGTAGTCGGTTACAAAGGTCGGGCGCTTAAAGTGCTCCTCGGTCAGGAAGCGCTCGTGCTCGGTCTGCAGGTCGATGCCCCAGCTGACGGGGTAATCAAACTGGTGACCAGCAGCGACTGCCTGCTCCAGGATCTCGACGGCCTCGGTGTAGGTGACGCGGGCAAAGTCGGAGTTTGCCACGTGGTCCAGGCGCTCGATCAGGCCCTTGTCCACAAACTTGTTGAGCATATTGAGCTCGTCGGGGCAGGTGGCCATAACGTCCTTAAGGACGTACTTGAGCATGGCCTCGGCGTTATCCATGTAGTCGTTCAGATCGGCAAAGGCCATCTCGGGCTCGATCATCCAAAACTCGGCGGCGTGGCGCGTGGTGTTGGAGTTTTCGGCGCGGAAGGTGGGACCAAAGGTGTACACGTCGCCAAAGGCCATGGCAAAGTTCTCGGCATTGAGCTGGCCGGACACGGTCAGGCTCGCATGCTTGCCAAAGAAGTCCTGGCTCCAGTCGACCTCGCCGGACTCGGTGAGGGGCGGATTTTTGGGGTCGAGCGTGGTCACGCGGAACATCTCGCCGGCGCCCTCGCAGTCACTCGTGGTGATGATAGGGGTGTTGACGTAGACAAAGCCCTGCTCCTGGAAGAAGCGGTGGATGGCGGCAGCTGCGACAGAGCGGATGCGGAACACGGCGCGGAACAGGTTGGTGCGCGGGCGCAGGTGCTGCTGGGTGCGCAGGAACTCGACGGTTGCGCGCTTCTTCTGCAGCGGGTAATCCGGGGCGCTGACGCCCTCGACCTCGATGGAGGTGGCAGAAAGCTCGAAAGGCTGGGGCGCATCGGGGGTCAGCTTGACGATGCCGGTGCAAATGAGGGCGGCCGAGACGTTTTGATGGGCGATCTCGTCGTAATTGTCGAGTGCATCGCGGTTCATGACGACCTGCAGGTCGCGGAAGCAGCTGCCGTCGTTGAGCGTTACAAAGCCAAAGTTCTTCATGTCGCGGACGGACTTGACCCAGCCGGCGACGGTGACGGTCTGGCCGCCGAGCGACTCGGCGTCGGCGTAGAGCTGCGCGATTTTGGTGCGGTTCACGTATCCTCCCATAACGGTTGAATGATAGTTATCCATACAGTTCGATATTCTAGCAGCTCGGCTCATTTGGGCTATACAGATAAGGCATTGGCGGGATGGTTTTTCAAACGAAAAGCGCCCGCGGCCAAATGGTCGCGGGCGCTTGACGAGGTGCCTTTTGGCTGTGTGGCGCGGGGCCTGACTACTTGGTCTTGGCAACCAGCAGCGGGTCGCCAAGCTTGACGAGCGGGTTGCCGCCGATAAGCGTTCCAGACTCGCCGACATGGTCGATGCTCTTAAGACGATCGAGCTCGGAGACGATGACGGTCACGATGTCCTCGTGGCCAGCGGCCTTAATGGCCTCGCGGTCGAAGCTGATGAGCGGCTGGCCTGCCTTGACCACATCGCCCATCTCGACAAAGCGGGCAAAACCCTTGCCGTTCATTTCCACGGTGCCCAGGCCAACATGGATGAACACGCGAAGACCGTCCTCGGTGATCATGCCAATGGAGTGGTTGGTGACGGTGGTAGCGCCGATGCGGCCGTTGGCGGGCGCATAGATGGTGCCGGTAATGGGCTCGATGCCATAGCCCTGGCCAAGCATGCCCGAGGCGATCGTCTCGTCGGGGACCTCGTTCAGGTTGACGAGCACGCCGTTGACGGGGGCATAGATGACGCCTTCGCGGGTGGCGAAGCTTGCTGCGGGCGGAACGGACGCCTCGCCCGTCGAGGTGAAGGTGGACTTAAGCGAATCGAGCAGACCCATAGTTGCCTCCAACTTAAATAGGCGCATATCGCGCGTTTGGTTTGCCGGAAACGTTTCATATGTGTTTCGCGGCTTGGTCAACGTCCCCTATTCTACGCTGCTCAGCGATACCTCTGAGCTGGGATTATGTGATATATCAGTTGAAGGGAAACTTATTGCTGGCGTGTTTCTGCGCCATGAGTTCAAGTGGGGTACGCTTGAAGGCGAAAAACAAGGGCGCTTAATTTGCGCGAAGGGAGCACATATGATTGTCGAGAACCATGCGCTGTGGGGCGAGGAGCCGACCGAGGAATATCCGGCGACGTTTACGTATCTGGGCGCCGAGCCGCTCCCCGACAAGCCCAATGGCCGCCGCCCCGCGGTGATCATTTGTGGCGGGGGCGGGTTTACACATATCGCTCCGCACGAGCAGGACCCGGTGGCGTTTGCATTTTTGGACCGCGGCTACCAGGCCTTTGTGCTCAACTATGTGACGAGCGGCACGGGCGATGTGAGCTTTCCGCACCCGCAGGCAGACCTTGCCAAGATGGTCGCCACGGTGCGCGCCAACGCCGACGAGTGGCATGTCGATCCCAAGCGCGTGTGCGTCGTGGGCTTCTCGGCGGGCGGCATGATCAGCGCTTCGCTGGCAACGCAATGGAAGACTGGTCCCTTCGCGGGCCTGGCAGGGGCGCGTCCGGACGATATTCGTCCCGATGCCGTGGTGCTGGGCTATCCGCTGCTCGACCTTGCCTATGTGCGCGACATACAGACGCGCGATCCGCGCATTGACTTGCGCGTGCCCAAGACGGGCGGCAAGACGGGGCGCGACCTGCTCAACGACTACCTATCGATGGTGACGGGTGGCGAGGCAACTGACGAGCACCTGGCCGATATCTGCCCCACCACACATGTTTCGCGCCAGATGCCGCCGACCTTTGTGTGGGGCGTGTCCGATGACAAGACGGCGCCGATCGCGCAGGTCTATCCGTTTGCCCAACGCATGGCGGAGGAGGGCGTCGCTTGCGAGATGCACGTCTTTGACCAGGGCGGTCATGGCCTTTCGCTCGGCAACGCCAACACCGCGGTCGACAACGAGGACAAGCAGGTGGCAGTCCGTCCCTGGATCCGCTTAGCCTTCCGCTTCCTGGAGCGCCACGGGTTTTAGTTGCGGCGTTTTACCACACGCCGCAACCACTTGACGCTGCGAGCCCGCCAGGGCGGCAATCTGCCTTTCAACTTCGGCGGCATGACCAGAAGGTCAATGCCGCCTCGTTTCAAGGCACCTTGCTCGCTCTGACGGGCTTTCGCTGTCGTTGCCAAAAGAATGATCCCTTGGGGACGGAGGAAAACGGATCAGTTTGGGCGGTGCTGGCGCCAAGGTTTAAGACCGACGTTGTCCCTTGTTGCTTCCCTACCAGACGGTGAACTGGGCGTTTTCTGTGTTCCAATGGACATCGCGAACGTAGTCGCGCACGCCCGTCGCATCTCGTGCTTCGAACAACTCAAGAATATGGGCATGTTCGTTGTTGGCTTTATTGAGCAGTTTGCACGCCGTCTCCTGGTCGACAGTCTCGTAATCGCGCTTGATAAAGCAGCGCTCGAGCTGCGAGATCATATCGCGCAGACGGTCGTTGCCGCAGCGGTTGAAGTACGTCAGATGAAAGTCTCGCTGAATGTCGTCGTACTTTCGGATGAGACCGCCTTGGATCGCGAGGTCCATAGAGCCGACGAGAAATTTCAGCTGCGTAATGTCATCGTCGGTTAGGTTCGGACAGGAGAGATATGCGGCCTGCCCGTCGAGCGGTCCCATAATCTCAAAGACTTCAACGGCGTTTTGCTGATCGAACCCACGGACGCGGAATCCGCGGCGGGGGAGATTGTCCAGGTAGCCATCGCTTGCCAGCTGGATGAGCGCTTCGCGGACCGGCGTGCGCGACACGCCCATGGCATCGCAGATCGCCTGCTCGCTCAGCCGGTCGCCGGCGGACAACTCGCCGGCGTCAATACGGCTCGAAATATAGTCGTATACGTGGTCCTTCAGGGGCCTTCTGAGCGTTTCCATGAGCTTATGTTCCTTAACTGTATATTTCTAAAAATAAATACGTTTCGCTTGAATAGCTCAATTGAATTATAGAACGACCAGCTAAATCGTGCTACTTTGCGCCGATACGTAAGAATACGCTTACCGATGAATATCTACCGTTCAGTATTGTATACAATATACAAAACAGGAAAACCGCACTAAGATAAAGCCATCGAAAGGAAGGCGGGCGCGAAGAAGTCCCGCTCTCTGCTAAGAGATCCAAGGAGGATCATCATGACCAAGTTCAGCCACGTCATCATCCGCCGCCCCGGCAAGTCCCTGAGCAATGGCATCACGAGTGCCCCCGAGCTTGGCCAGCCCATCTACGAGCGCGCCATCGAGGAGCACTACGATTACGAGCATGCGCTCGAGCAGTGCGGCGTGGATGTCTCGGTGCTGCCGGCACTCGAGCAGTATCCTGACAGCTGCTTCGTCGAAGATCCGGCCGTTATCACTCGCTGCGGCGCCATCATTACCAACCCCGGCGCCGATAGCCGCAACGGCGAGAAGGACGAGATCGAGCCGGCCGTCCGTCGCTTCTTTGACGACGAGCATGTCAAGCACATCGTTTCTCCGGGCACGCTCGACGGCGGCGACGTCATGATGGTCGGCGACCATTTCTACGTCGGTCGCTCCGCTCGCACCAACGAAGAGGGCATCCGCCAGTTCTGCGAGATTCTCGAGGGCTGGGGCCTCGAGGGTTCCGAGGTTCCGCTGGAGGAGGTCCTGCACCTCAAGACGGGCGTCAACTACATCGAGGACAACAACATGCTCGTCTCCGGTGAGTTTATCGATAAACCCGACTTTGCCCAGTACAACAAGATCGTCGTGCCCGAGGACGAGGCTTACGGCGCCAACTGCATCTGGGTCAACGGTACGGTCATCGTCGCCGAGGGCTATCCGACCGTGCTCAAGGCCGTGCAGGATCTGGGCTACAAGACGCTCGTCGTCGATACCTCCGAGTATCGCAAGGTCGACGGCGGCCTTTCTTGCCTGTCGCTGCGCTTCTAACGCGATAGCTGTAACAGTCTGATGATCGCTTGACCGATGGCCCGGCACCCGATTCGGGACGTCCGGGTCATCTTTCGTTCGATCACATGATGAAGGGGGTGCACATACAATGGCCTCTAAAGCTCAAAACGACGAGATTATCGACCCTAATGGCCTCGATCTCTTTCGTCTGACCATGATGGTCATTACCGCCAGTATTTGTGGCGGCATCTTCTCGCTTGCCGGCGATATGGCAGCGGGCGGGGCAAATACCGGTGCAGTTATCGTCTCGTGGGGAATTTGCTTTATTGGCGTCTTTGCGCTGATGATGGTGTTCAACGGTTTGTCTCAGGCCCGTCCCGACCTGACCGGCGGCATCTATGCATACGCTGCGGCCGGTTTTGGCGATTACATTGGATTCAACTCCGCCTGGGGCTACTGGATCAGCGCATGTCTTTCCAACGTGAGCTTTGCGCTCTTGCTGTTTAGCGCGCTGGGCTATTTCTTCCCTGCGTTTGGCGCGGGCAACAACTTGCTTTCCATCGTCTGCGCCAGTGTGTTTTTGTGGTTCCTTACCGCCCTTGTGCTTCGTGGCGTTAAGGAGGCTGCGGGCATTAACACGATCGTTACGTTGGCGAAGCTGGTGCCGCTGGGACTCTTTGTGCTGAGCATCGTGCTCCTGGGCAAGTTCAACGTCGATATCTTTATGGACAACTTCTGGGGAGAGCCGGCTGGTCCTGGCTTTGGCGAGCAGGTTGTCTCGACCATGATCGCCCTTGTCTGGGTCTTCACGGGCATCGAGGGCGCTGTCGTTATCTCGGGCCGTGCAAAGTACGTGCGTGACGTCGGCCGCTCGACGGCACTTGGATTCGCGGCTGTGTTCACGCTGTATCTGATCATCTCGATGCTGTCACTCGGCATTATGCCGCGCGAGGAGATGGCACAGCTCGCAACGCCCTCCATGGCGGGAATTCTCGAGTGCGCAATCGGTCCTGTTGGCGCTGCCATCGTAAACCTTGGCGTTATTCTCTCGCTGGTCGGCGCGATGCTGGGCTATGTCATCATTGCGTCCGAGACGCCGTTCGAGGCAGCACGCCAGGGATCCTTCCCTCTGGCGTTTGCCAAGACGAACAAGCACGACGCCCCGGTGGTAACGGTTCTCGTGAGCTCCGGCATTACGCAACTCTTCTTGATCGTGTCGTATGTGGCGGCGAGCACGTACCAGTTCTTCTACAGCTGCGCAGTTAATACGATCCTAGTTCCGTACGTGTGCTCGGCAGCTTATTACATGGTGATTGGCTGGAAGAACGAGCATCTGGACGGGCCGCATGCGCCAAGCGTCGGCAAGGCGCGCTTCTTCGGTACGCTCGGCTTCATCTACACATTGTTCCTGGTGTGGTCGACGGGTCTTCAGGGCGTTATGATCACGACGATTCTTTTTGCTCCGGCCATTCCCGTTTATATGCTGGGCGAGCGAGGCCGCGGTAAGCCGGTACTTCCGCATCTGCACGACAAGCTGATCGCAGCGGTGGTCATTGTCGTGGCAATCATTTCGCTGTATCTGCACTTTGCCGGCATTGCGCCGATTGTCTAAGGCTATGGCGAGTTTCATTGCTAGGTAAGCCGGCGGGCATCGCGTATCGGTGCTACTTGGCATTCCATAGCTGATGTGGGTCTCTATAACGTGCCTATGTGAGCGCCCACCAAGCCCGCGCAGGTGACATTTGTTGCCAGCGCGGGCCTTTGCTGTTGCGGCGAAATGCTGCCGGCAGCTGGGGACGTTCCTGTTGTGCCGGCGCCTTGGGACACTCCTTGGTTGTTTTGCATGCGACGAAGGGAATGGATCATTTTGTCGAGGGGGCGGGCGGCTTTCGGTCCTCGGGGAAACCACGGCCCGGAATCCCCCTTGCACCAATCTGTCGATTGAACATCGGTGTGTGTTCGCGCTATCATGCGTGGTTAAATGGTTAGCCATGGCAAACGGTTAGCCAAGATAAACAAAATGCAACGCCCTGTGGGCGCCGGGGGAGGAACGCGGACGTGAGACTCGATACACTCGAGATTGGAAAGGACGCCGTTGTCGCATCGGTGGCATCGGACGACCAGGCACTCCGACAGCATATTTTGGACATGGGCCTAACGCCGGGCACCGAAGTCACCATGATGAAGTACGCCCCCATGGGCGACCCGCTCGAGATTCGCCTGCGTGGCTATGAGTTGACGCTGCGCAAGGACGATGCCGCTCGCATCGAGCTCGCGGGCATTCACGACACCGATACGGGTCCGCGCGCTAACGCCGCAATCGGCACGACGGAGCATCCGGCCCTGGGCGAGGGGACGTATTCGCCCCGCGCGGCAAAGACGGCCGTGCCCGAGGGCGCACCGCTGCATTTTGCCCTCGCCGGCAATCAAAACTGCGGCAAGACCACGCTGTTCAACCAGCTGACGGGCTCCAACCAGCATGTCGGTAACTTTCCTGGCGTGACGGTCGACCGCAAAGATGGCGCCATCCGCAACCACCCCGAGGCGAGCGTCACTGATCTGCCCGGCATTTACTCTCTGTCGCCGTACACGGGCGAGGAGATCGTAAGCCGCCAGTTTATCCTGGATGAGCACCCCGACGCCATCATCGATATCATCGACGCCACCAACATCGAGCGTAACCTGTACCTGACGCTGCAGCTTATGGAGCTCGATCGACCCATGGTCATCGCGCTCAACATGATGGACGAGGTGACGGCCAACGGCGGCGCCGTGGACGTCAACCTGCTCGAGAGCCTGCTGGGCGTGCCTGTTGTTCCCATTAGTGCTGCCCGCAACGAGGGTATTGGCGAGTTGGTGGATCATGCCTTGCACGTGGCGCGGTTCCGCGAGCGTCCCGGTCGCCTGGACTTCTGCGCGCCCGATGGTCCGGACGGCGGTGCGCTGCATCGCTGCATTCACGGCATCGCCAACCTTATCGAGGACCATGCCGCGACGGCGCACATTCCCGTGCGTTTTGCGGCGACCAAGCTGGTTGAGGGCGACGAGCTGGTGACCGAGGCGCTTCACCTGGACCGCAACGAGCTCGACGCCATCGAGCACATCATTAGCCAAATGGAGGGCGAGGCCGGCACCGACCGTCTATCTGCGCTGGCTGACATGCGCTTCGGCTTTATCGGCGACGTGTGCGGGCGTTGCGTCGTCAAGCCGCACGAGAGCCGCGAGCACGTACGCTCCGTCAAGATTGACCGCATCCTGACGGGTCGCTACACGGCCATCCCGGCGTTTCTGGTGATCATGGGTCTCGTCTTTTGGCTGACGTTTGGCGTGATCGGCGCAGCGTTGCAGGGACTTATGGAGGACGGCATCGCTGCCATCATCGCCTCGGCCGATGCGGGCCTCAAGGCGTTCGGCACCAACGACGTGGTGCGTTCGCTGGCTGTCGACGGCGTGCTTACGGGCGTGGGCAGCGTGCTGACCTTCCTACCGATTATCGTCGTGCTCTTCTTGTTCCTCTCCATTTTGGAAGACTCCGGATACATGGCGCGCGTGGCCTTTGTCATGGATAAGGTGCTGCGTCGCTTTGGCCTGTCGGGCCGCAGCTTTGTGCCTATGCTCGTCGGTTTTGGCTGTACCGTGCCGGCTATTATGTCGACCCGTACGCTCCCATCCGAGCATGACCGCAAGATGACGGTCATGCTCACGCCGTTCATGAGCTGTTCGGCCAAGTTGCCGGTCTACGGCCTGCTGTGCGGGGCGTTTTTCCCGCAGGCGACGGTTCCCGCCATGGTCTCGCTCTATTTGATTGGCATTGCGGTCGGTTGCATCGCGGCTTTGGTGCTCAACCGCACGGCATTTAAGGGCGACCCGGTGCCGTTTATTATGGAGCTTCCCAATTACCGCCTGCCGAGCGTCAAGACGACGGTGATGCTGGCGTGGGATAAGGCCAAGGACTTTATTACCAAGGCTTTTACCATTATCTTTGCCGCTACCGTGGTCATCTGGTTCCTTCAGACGTTCGACATTCGCTTTAACGTGGTCGCCGACCAGTCGCAGAGTCTGCTTGCCGGTCTGGGTAGCATTATCGCGCCGCTGCTGGCACCGCTCGGCTTTGGCGATTGGCGTGCATCCACGGCGCTCGTCACCGGACTTATCGCCAAGGAGAGTGTCATCTCGACACTCACGGTGCTTTTAGGCGCAACGTCGCCCGCGGTGCTGTCGACCATGTTTTCGCCGTTTACCGCCTACGTGTTCCTGGTCTTTACGCTGCTGTACCCGCCGTGCGTGGCGTCCATCGGCGCCGTCAAGAGCGAGTTGGGCGCGCGCTATGCCGTGGCCGTGTTCGCGTTTCAGGTGACGGTCGCCTGGATCGTGGCGTTTGTCGTGCATTCGGCGGGCTTATTGCTGGGGTTGGCTTAGTTTTGCATTGACGGCGCAACCTCTATGTATCGAATTGTTTTCGGCCCCGCATCTGTTGCTGACGGATGCGGGGCCGTTGCTATATAATCGCCTCCGCTCAAAATGATTGGAGACGTTATATATGAGTCAGGCAAGGCAAGACGGTATCACGCTCAGGCAGTGGCTCCCGCTCGTCGGGCTCACCTGCTGTGCGTTCGTGTTCAACACGTCGGAGTTTATGCCCATCGGCCTTTTGACTGATATCGCCGCGTCGTTCTCGCTCACCGAGGCCCAGGCGGGCATCATGATCTCGGTCTATGCCTGGGGCGTCATGCTGCTGTCGCTGCCGCTCATGGTGTTCGCCTCGCGCTTTGAGTTCAAGCGGATGCTGCTGGGCGTGCTGGCCGTGTTCTCGCTCGGTCAGTTCCTGTCCGCTGTGGCGCCGACCTATCCCATCCTGGTCTGCGCGCGCCTGGTGGTCGCTTGCGCACATGCCGTGTTCTGGTCGGTCGCCTCGATTATGGCCTCGCGTCTGGTTGACACGCGCCACGGCGCGCTCGCCATCAGCATGATCGCTACGGGCTCGTCCATCGCGCAGATCTTTGGCCTGCCTCTCGGTCGCGCCATTGGCTTGGCCGTGGGCTGGCGCATGACGTTTGCCGTGGTCGGAGCGCTGTCTGCTGTCGCGGTCGTCTACCAGGCCACGGTGTTTCCTGTCATGCCAGCGGGCGAGCGTTTTACGCTCAAGCAGCTGCCCGAGCTGCTCAAGAACCCGTTCCTCATCGCACTCTATGTGGTCACGGTGTTCATGGCGACCGGCTATTACGCGGGCTATAGCTATATCGAGCCTTTCCTGGCTCAGGTCGCGCATGTCGACGCAAGCGCCATCACTATGACGCTGACGGCGTTCGGCTGCTCTGGTCTGCTCGGAAGCTGGCTGTTTGGCCGCCTGTTCGATGGGCATCGCTTCCCGTTCCTTGCAATTACGCTCTCCGGCGTGCCGGCGGCCCTGCTGCTCATGGGTCCGGCCGCATCGTCGCTCGCGGCAGTGCTTGCCGTCTGCGCGCTGTGGGGCTGCTGCGCCACGGCCTTTAATGTGGCGTTTCAAGCCGAGCTCATCAAGTACACGCCCGCGGATTCGTCGGCTGTCGCCATGTCGATCTTCTCGGGCCTGTTCAATCTCGGTATTGGCACGGGCACCGCGATCGGCGGCGCCGTGGTTTCGGGTCCCGGTATCGCTTGGATCGGCTTTGCGGGCGGGGCGATCGCCGTCGTGGGCGTCATCCTCGCCATTACGGTGCTGTTCCCGGCCATACGCCGCGCCAAGCCCGTCGCCTAATCACGTCCCCTCATCAGTTGCGGTGGAATAGTTCTTGTTTAAGGCCTCTGAAGACCCAAGCAGGAACTATTCCACCGCAACTTATTTTGGGGAAGAGGATACAAGCTGGGCATACAATGGGTGGCGTTGCGTGAAGGATTTCTGGGAGGCTGTTATGTGGGCATACGAGACGACGTTCTATCAGATCTATCCGCTGGGCTTTTGCGGAGCTCCGCACGAGAATGCCGCGCCCGTTGCCGAGGACGAGCTCGCCCAGGTTGCCAACGCCGCGCCCAATCCCGACGCTCCCATCATGAAGATCGCCCAATGGGCCGACTACCTGCAGGAACTCGGCGTTGGCGCCGTGCTCATCAACCCGCCGCTCGAGTCCGATAGCCACGGCTACGACACGCGCAGCCTGCGCCATATTGACCGCCGCCTGGGTAGGGATGCCGACTTTGCCGCCGTGTGTGAGACGCTGCATGCCCACGGCATCCGTGTGGTGCTCGATGCCGTCTTCAACCACGTCGGTCGCGGCTTTTGGGCCTTCCGTGATGTGCAGGAGCGCAAGTGGGATTCGCCGTACAAGGACTGGTTCCACATCAGCTTCGACGGTGACTCGTGCTACGGCGACGGCTTTTGGTACGAGGGCTGGGAGGGCCATTTTGAGCTTGTGAAGCTCAACCTGCAAAACCCCGCTGTGGTTGATTACCTGCTTGAGTCCGTGCGTCACTGGGCCGAGGTCTTTGGCATCGACGGCCTGCGCCTGGACGTCGCCTATATGCTCGACCGCGACTTCATGCGCTGCCTGCACGCCTTTACCCGTGAGCTCAAGTCCGACTTTGTGCTGATTGGTGAGACGCTCCACGGCGACTACAACCAGATCGTCAACGACGAGATGCTCGACTCCTGCACCAACTACGAGTGCTACAAGGGCCTGTACTCCAGCTTTAACTCGGTCAACATGTTCGAGATCGCCCACTCGTTGCACCGTCAGTTTGGCGGCGACCCGTGGTGCATCTACCGCGGCAAACACCTGCTGTCTTTTGTCGACAACCACGATGTGCCGCGCCTGGCAAGCATCCTGACGGACAAGTCCTGCCTGCGCCCCGCTTATGGCATGCTCTTTGGCATGCCGGGCATCCCGTGCGTCTACTATGGTAGCGAGTGGGGAATTCCTGGCGAAAAGGGCGGCCCCGATGGCGACTGGGCGCTGCGACCTGCGCTCGATGAGCCTGCGCCCAACGAGCTGACGGCCTTCATCAAGCAGCTCACGCACCTGCGCTCGACAGACAGCGCGGCGGCCCGCGCCCTCAACTACGGTGCCTATCGCAACGTGGTGATCCAGAACAAGCAGCTGCTGTTCGAGCGCGCCTGTGACGGCGCGACGGTGCTCGTGGCGGTGAACGCCGTGGGCGAGCCTTACACCTTTGGCGCCGGCGAGCTCAACGGCTCCTTTGTCGATCTGCTTGCCGACGACGCGCTCGCGGTCGAGCTGACGGGCACCCTCGAGCTTGCGCCCTACGAGGTGCGCTATCTGTTGAGGGCCTAGATCATGGCGGCGTCCGACGAGGGCTATCAACATATTGAGCATGGGTTTGAGCCCGTGTTCGACCAGCACTCGCGCGTTTTGGTGCTCGGGTCGTTTCCCTCGGTGCTTTCGCGCGCCAATGCCTTCTACTATGGCAATCCGCAGAATCGCTTTTGGCGCGTGATGGCCGCGTGCCTCGGTGTGCCTGTGCCGCCCAACGAGGGCGATCCTTTGGCAAGCGGTGAGCACGCGGCGCTCGATGCCTCCATTGCCGTCAAGCGATCTATGCTGCTTTACGGCGGCGTAGCCCTATGGGATGTGATTGAGAGCTGCGACATTAAGGGCTCGAGTGACGCGAGCATTCGCAACGTTGTGCCGGCACATATCGAGTGCATTACCGGCGCAGCCCCCATTGAGCAGGTGATATGCAACGGTGGCACAGCTGGTCGGCTCTACAGGCGCTATCTACAAGAACGCACCGGGCTGCCCGCCATCGTTCTGCCGTCGACAAGTCCCGCCAATGCGGCATGGCGCCTGGAACGCCTTGTCGAGCGCTGGCGCGATGCCGTTGATTGGGGCGCTCTGTAATTTAGATATCTGATTGGGCGCGGGTGCCGAGGCGTTTGATGATGACGCGCCAGATTGGTGCGGGCACGGCGGGCCTGGCACGCACCATGCCGTCGGCATCGACACTACCGGCATTGCCACCGCCAAGCAGCTGCGCATGCTCGATGGAGCAGCCCATGCGCACAGCGCCTACAAGCTTATCCATCGCTTCCGAAAATGGTCGGCGCAAGACGCCCATGCGTGGGGAATGGTGAAGCGCTGCGATGCCGCTGCCGGCACAGATGACAACGCCGTCGCACCATGGCAGGTCACGTAGAATGCATGCCCGGTGCAAGCGGTCGAGGACTTCGTCCGCCTGCTTGTTGTTTTTTGACAGGGCCTGGACGACGACATAGATGCGTGTCTCTGTATTCCCAAGGCGATCGAGTATCTGCTCGACAGCAATCATAGCCTCATCATCAAATGCATCGTCAACAGCGAGCACCATGCCATCGACTGCACCGGCATCATTTGCCTTCAAGTTGACTGGGCGGGGGAGTACGGTGCCAGAAAGCTGGGCATAGGCGGCGATGGCATCCTGGAGGTCCCAGAGCAAAAACTCAAGATCGGCGCTCTCGGGAATACTGACAAACGCGATGTTATACAGCGTTTTTGGTATATCGCCGTGTGCGGTCGTCTCCATGCCGCCTCCTTTCCGGTTGGTTTCCGTTTAGGTTACACCGTCTGGCGGCGTCTCGCCGCGCTATCCTAGTGCAACCCTTACGAAAGGAACGCCATGCGTCTGCCCATGAATACCTCGCTTGCCACGCTCAAGCCCTCCGGCATCCGTCGGATCAATGCGCTCGCCGCCCAGCATCCGGGGTGCATCGCGCTTGCGCTTGGCGAGCCTGATTTTCCCACGCCCGATGTGATTAGCGCCGAGGTGACCGCCGCGCTGGGCCGCGGCGACACGCACTATCCGCCCAACAACGGTCGCCCCGCCCTGCGCGAGGCGCTGTCTGCCTACATGGGGGACGCGGGCCTTACGTTTTCGGCCGACGAGGTCATCCTGACCGACGGAGCGACCGAGGCCCTGTCGGCAACATTTATGGCTATGCTCAACCCCGGCGACGAGGTCATTATCCCAACGCCGGCCTTTGGCCTGTACGAGAGCATCGTCGTGGCCAATCATGCCAAAGCGGTCTTTTTGGATACAGAGCCTGCACAATTCCAGATTGACGAAGACGCACTTCGTGATTGCGTGACACCGGCGACTAAGGCCATCGTCATCTGCTCGCCCAACAATCCCACGGGTTGCATCCTCGACGCGGCGTCGCTCGACGCCGTGGCGCGCGTGACAGACCAGACGGGCATCTACGTAATCTGCGACGACGTATATAACCGCCTGGTCTACGTGGACGGCTACGAGCGATTTGCCCAGCGTCACCCGGAGCTTCGCGATCAGACGGTAGTTATCGAGAGCTTCTCCAAGCCCTGGGCCATGACCGGCTGGCGCTTAGGTTGGCTCGCAGCCGCAGCCCCCGTCATCGCCGAGATCGCAAAAGCTCACCAATACCTAGTATCGAGCGCCGTCTCCTTCGAGATGGACGCCGCAGCCCGAGCCCTGACCGTCGACCCAGCCCCCATGCTCAAAGTCTACCGAGCCCGCCGCGAACGCGTACTCGCAGCCTTAGACGCCATGGGCCTCGACGTAGTAGAGCCCGCAGGAGCCTTCTACACTTTCCCGAGCATCAAACAGTATGGCCTAACCAGCAAAGACTTCTGTATCAAAGCCATCAAAGAAGCAAACGTAGCCCTAGTCCCAGGCGACTGTTTCGGCACCGAAGGCCACATCCGCCTCAGCTACTGCGTCTCCGACAAAGATCTGGACGAAGGCCTAAATCGCCTGTCCACCTTCATTTCAACCCTGTAGCCATCAGGGACGCAACACATCAGCCCACCGACCCAAGCATTATGAGTGGGGCGCGCCGGCCAACGGAAAACCGGGCTGCCCCATAGTTGACGCAGGTCGCGCCGCCGAAGGCCAGGCGCAAGCTTTTCGTAGATTCCGCACGAGCCGAAGAGCACTTAATGTGCTCTTCGTGCGAGCCCAGGACCTGACCGAGCGAAAAGCTTGCGCCTGGCCTTCGGCGGCGCGACCGAGATGGTGGAATTGTGTGCAGCCAGGGTTGCCGTTGACCGACGCCGGGGTCCCCGCCATAATACTTTCGGTTCACGCACGAATCCGCTGCCAGAGACAGCCGGTGCAAACGGGCATCGCCCGCGAGCTTAATGGGATATCCCGCCAGCCGAGGTGGTCGAGTAGATATGTCTTCTCGCCCCCGTCGCTCATGCAGCGCGGGGGCTTTCTTTTTGGACATGCCCCCGTCACGTCCTTGTGGCGGACCGTGCCCGGAAAGAATTCGAGGAGGTGTAATTCATGCCCCAGCAGTACAAAATCGACAAGGTTGCAGAGATCGAGTCCCGTATCGCCGAGAACGCCGGTCTGTTCGTCGTCAACTACAACGGTCTGACGGTTAAGCAGGCTCAGGAGCTGCGTCATCAGCTTCGCGAGTGCGGCGCCGAGATGAAGGTCTACAAGAACAACCTGGTCAAGATCGCTCTCAAGAACCAGGAGCAGCCCGAGCTCGACGAGATCCTCGCCGGCCCCGTCGCTTATGTGTTCTACGAGTCCGAGCCGGTCGAGGCCGCTAAGGCCCTTAAGGACTTCTCTGCTAAGTCCAAGGGCGTCCTTGAGATCAAGGGCGGTATCTCCGACGGCAAGGCCGTTTCCGCTGATGATGTTAAGGCTATCGCCGAGCTGCCCACCAAGGATCAGCTTCTCGGCCAGATCGCCGGTCTCATCTCCGGTTTCGCTCGCGACATCGCTGTCTGCGTCAACGGCGTTTCCTCTGGTCTCGCTCGTTCGATCCAGCAGGTCTCCGAGCAGAAGGCAGCCTAGTCGCTGCTTTCACCCGCGGCGGCAACGTCGCACCCCTGGCGCATTCGCGCCGTGTTTTAACTGATCTCCGTGCACAGACACGGAAACCGAAAGGACTTAGAAATGGCTAAGCTTACCACCGATGAGATCATCGATGCTCTTAAGGAAATGACCCTTCTCGAGGCTTCCGAGCTCGTTAAGGCTATCGAGGACACCTTCGGCGTTTCCGCCGCTGCTCCTGCCGCTGTTGTCGCCGCTCCCGCTGCTGGCGCTGCTGAGGCCGAGGAGAAGACCGAGTTTGACGTCGTGCTCGAGGGCTTCGGCGACAACAAGATCCAGGTCATCAAGGCCGTCCGTGAGCTCACCAACCTTGGCCTGAAGGAGGCCAAGGAGGTCGTCGAGGGCGCTCCCAAGGCTGTTCTCGAGGGTGCCAAGAAGGAGGACGCCGAGGCTGCCAAGGAGAAGCTCGAGGCTGCTGGCGCTGCTGTCACCCTCAAGTAATCAGGCTTTCTCGCCAGATTTCTTTGCAGACGGGGTTCGCATTGCGAGCCCCGTCTTTTTTGTTTTGGCCTCTCATTCCCATTGCTCGGCACGCAGAACACCGTTGTCTTCGCCGTGCCAATCCCGTTACCGCTGGGGCGTAAAATTGCACCATTCGAGCAATAATTTGCGTTGACCTGCTGAAGAATTGCGTTTGCCTTACGGTGACGTATGTCTCCGGCGGTAAGATACTTCGGTATCGCAATTTGGTCTGCGGCCGCCGTGCCGCACGCACAGGGCGCATCCTGCGCCTGCGAAAGGATCCTTGAATAACATGAAGGCAATCATCCCCGCCGCCGGTCTTGGCACGCGTTTTCTGCCTGGCACCAAGTGCACGCCCAAAGAGATGCTGCCGGTGCTCGACAAGCCGGTCATCCAGTACGTCGTTGAGGAGGCGCTCGACCCCGAGGAGGTCGATGATGCCATTATCGTCACCTCTCCCGGCAAGCCCGAGTTGCTGAGCTACTTCCAGCCCGATCGTTCGCTCGAGAACCTGCTGCGCGAGCGCGGCAAGGATGCTTATGCCGACGCCGTCGCCCATGCGGGCGGTATGCCGGTCGACTTCCGTTATCAGTACGAGCCCAAGGGCCTCGGTCACGCCATTCGCTCTGCCGCTGACGCTGTGGCGGGGGAGAACTTCCTGGTTCTTCTGGGCGACTACGTTGTGCCCAACCGCGACATCTGCGATAAGATGCTCGCCGTTTCCAAGGAGCACGGTGGCGCTTCGGTTATCGCCGTTGCCGCGTGCGCTCCCGAGGAGGTCAGCCGCTACGGCGTTATCGCCGGCGATCGCGTGGGCTCTCTCGAGGGCTTCGAGAATGCCGCCGACGACGAGCCCGGTGCCGTTTGGCGCATCGGCGGCCTGGTCGAGAAGCCCGCTCCCGAGGCGGCTCCGTCCAACCTGTACATCGTTGGTCGCTACCTGCTGAGCCCGCTGGTCATGGACCTGCTGGCCGATCAGCAGGCCGGTAAGGGCGGCGAGATCCAGCTGACCGACGCCATGGCACGTTCGCTCGACCGCGAGGCCATGTATGCAGTCGTCATCGACCCGCTGTCGGGCTACGACACCGGCACTCCCTCTGGCTGGATGGCCACCAACGCCCTCATGGCTGCAAGCGACCCCCGCTTTGCCAGCGCCTTCTGGGACGCCATCGACGAGCGCGGCGGATTGATGCGTAAGTAAGCCTTCGGGCATCGACATTTACGGGCGCGGACTTCGGTTCGCGCCCGTTTTTTATAAGAGCTGCGATTGCTGGCTCCCTGTTCACAGAAAATATATGAACAGATGTTCGATACACATACATCTACCTGCGTGTTTTCCGTCGAAAAACTTTGCTACTCCAAAAACTCAATCGCGTCAAGGCTTTTCTTGCCCAACGGTCGGTACCTGATAAACTATTAGGTTGCGATAACTGGCGAAGCTATGCCTCGCCAACCCACCGAGCATTTCCGTGAAGGAGGAAAAACCTGGTGACCTACGCATACACTGCCACTGAGCGCAAGCGCGTCAGCTTCGGGAAAATCCCGGAGGCCATGGAGCTCCCCAACCTTATCTCTGTTCAAAGGGAATCCTTTGAGCGTTTTAAGGACGAGGGCCTTCGTGAGGCGTTCAAGGAATCCAGCCCCATCCAGAGCCAGAACCATGTTCTCGAGGTTACCTTCGGCGAGCATCAGTTCGGCGACCCCGCGCACACCGTCGAGGAGTGCCGCGAGAAGGATATGACCTATCAGGCTCCGCTTCTGACCGACGTCCGTCTCACCAACAAGGAGACCGGCGAGATCAAGGAGCAGCTCGTCTTCATGGGCGACTTCCCCATGATGACCGATCAGGGCACCTTCATCATCAACGGTACCGAGCGTATCGTCGTCTCGCAGCTCGTCCGCTCCCCGGGCGTGTACTACAGCTCCGAGATGGATTCGGGCAAGCAGATCTACAAGGCCCAGATCATCCCGTCCCGCGGTGCCTGGCTTGAGTTCGAGGTCGACAAGCGCGACCAGCTCATGGTCTCCATCGACCGTAAGCGCAAGCAGAGCGCCACGATGTTCCTGCGCGCCCTTGGCATCGCCGTCACCAACGACGATATCATCGAGCTGCTCGGCAACTCCGATGTGATCAAGCGCACCCTCGAGCGCGATACCGCCCTTACCCGCGAGGATGCTCTTATCGAGATCTACCGTCGCCTGCGCCCGGGCGAGCCTCCCACCGTGGATGCTTCCCGCAGCCTGCTCGAGGGCCTGCTCTTCAACCCGCAGCGCTACGATCTGGCCCGCGTCGGTCGCTACAAGGTCAACAAGAAGCTCAACCTCACCACCGAGGAAGAGGTCACGGTGCTCACCGACGAGGACATCGTCGCTACGCTTCGCTACCTGCTGTCCCTCGCTGCCGGCGAGCAGGGCTTCAAGGTCGATGACATCGACCACTTTGGCAACCGCCGCATTCGCACCGTCGGCGAGCTCGTCGCCAACCAGTTCCGTATCGGCATGAGCCGTATGGAGCGCGTCGTCCGTGAGCGCATGAGCTCCCAGGACATCGACGAGATCACCCCGCAGTCGCTCATCAACATCCGTCCGATCGTGGCCTCTATCAAGGAGTTCTTCGGTTCCTCGCAGCTCTCGCAGTTCATGGACCAGGCGAACCCCCTGACCGGTCTGACTCACAAGCGCCGTCTGTCCGCACTCGGCCCTGGCGGCCTTGCCGGCCACAAGTCGGGCTCCAGCCGCCGCACCAACGTGCCGACGGCCGTCCGCGACGTTCACAACTCGCACTACAGCCGCATGTGCCCGATCGAGACCCCCGAAGGCCCCAACATCGGCCTGATCGGCTCGCTCGCCCTCTACGCCCGCGTCAACGAGTATGGCTTCATCGAGGCCCCGTTCCGTCGTGTCGAGAACGGCGTTGCCACCGACCAGATCGACTGGATGACCGCTGACGAGGAAGAGAAGCACGTCATCGCGCCGGCCAACACGCCGCTCGATCCCAAGACCAACGAGTTCATCACGACCGATGCCGAGGGCAAGATCGTCCGTCCGCATACCGTGATCGCCCGTACCCGCGACTTCGACGGCTCCTTCGGCGCTCCCGCCGACGTGCCTGTCGAGGACGTCGACTACATGGACGTCTCGCCGCGTCAGATGCTCTCCGTCGCAGCCACGCTGATTCCGTTCCTCGAGCACGACGACGCCAAGCGTACGCTCATGGGCGCCAACATGCAGCGTCAGGCCGTGCCGCTGGTTCACCCCGCCGCTCCCTATGTCGGTACTGGCATGGAGCGTCGCGCCGCCCTGGACTCTGGCGAGGTTACCCTGGCCAAGAACGCCGGCGAAGTCATCTATGCCGACGCCTCCAAGATTATCGTCAAGCACGCCGGCGGCATGGACGAGTATCACCTGGCCAAGTACCAGCGCTCCAACCAGTCCACCTGCATCAACCACCGTCCGCTCGTGCGCGTCGGTGACACCGTTGAGCAGGGCGAGCCTCTGGCCGACGGTCCTTCGACCGATCATGGCGAGCTCGCACTGGGCCAGAACCTCACCGTGGCATACATGCCGTGGGAAGGCTTCAACTACGAGGACGGTATCGTCGTGTCCGAGCGCCTGGTGGCCGAGGACCTGCTGACGACCATCAATATCACCCGTCACGAGATCGACGCCCGCGACACCAAGCTCGGCCCCGAGGAGATCACTCGCGAGATCCCGAACCTCTCCGAGGACATGCTTGCCAACCTCGACGAGGACGGCATCATCCGCATCGGCGCCGAGGTCGGCCCTGGCGACATCCTGGTCGGCAAGGTCACGCCTAAGGGCGAGAGCGCTCTGACCGCCGAGGAGCGCCTGCTGCGCGCCATCTTCGGTGCCAAGGCTCACGATGTTCGCGACACCTCCCTTAAGATGCCTCACGGCGCTTATGGCCGCGTCATCGACGTCGTCCGCTTTAGCCGCGAGAACGGCGACGACCTGGCCCCCGGCGTCAACGAGCAGGTGCGCGTCTACGTCGCCCAGCGTCGTAAGATCCAGCAGGGCGATAAGATCGCCGGTCGCCACGGCAACAAGGGCGTTATCTGTAACGTTCTGCCGGTCGAGGACATGCCCTACATGGCTGACGGTACCCCGATCGACGTTATCCTCAACCCGCTGGGCGTTCCTTCGCGTATGAACGTCGGTCAGCTGCTCGAGTGCCACCTTGGCTGGGCTGCTGCCTGCGGTTGGGATACCGAGGATGCCGACTCCGACAAGTATGTCCCCGGTCCGTTCTTCGTCTCGACGCCCGTCTTCGACGGCGCCAAGGAGGACGAGATCGCCGAGGTCATCTGTCGCGCCAACAAGAACATGCTCAACAAGGCCACCGCTGCCTTTGGCGATCACATGCGCCCCGAGTTTGTCACCCAGCTTGACGAGCGCGGCAAGACCCGCCTGTTCGACGGCCGCACCGGCGAGGAGTTCCGCGAGCCCATTACCGTGGGTACGTCCTACATCCTCAAGCTCGGCCACATGGTCGACGACAAGATCCACGCCCGTTCGACCGGCCCTTACAGCCTGGTTACCCAGCAACCGCTGGGCGGCAAGGCTCAGTTCGGCGGCCAGCGCTTCGGCGAGATGGAAGTTTGGGCACTGTACGCATACGGTGCTGCCAACGTCCTGCAGGAGATCCTGACCGTCAAGTCCGACGATACCGTGGGCCGCGTCAAGACCTACGAGTCCATCGTCAAGGGCGAGAACGTCCCGGTTCCGGGTATCCCCGAGTCCTTCAAGGTTCTCGTCAAGGAGATCCGTTCCCTCGCACTGGACATCGAGCCCATGCACGATGCCGACGAGGACGCCTCCGCCCCTGTGACCGCCGAGGAGACCTCTGCTCTCGACGACCTGGCTGCGCTCGCCGGCGTTGACACCGACGTTGAGGCCCAGGATGCCGAGACCGCCGAGGCACCCGAGGCTGTCGCCGCCACGACCACTGATAAGGAGTAGTTGACTGTGGCAGATTTCGAAGCTACTGATTTTGACTCGGTAAAGATCTCCCTTGCCTCCGCCGACCAGATCCGTTCCTGGTCGCACGGTGAGGTCAAGAAGCCGGAGACCATCAATTACCGTACCCTCAAGCCCGAGAAGGACGGCCTGTTCTGCGAGAAGATCTTCGGTCCCGCCAAGGACTGGGAGTGCTCCTGCGGCAAGTACAAGGGCATCCGCTTTAAGGGCATCGTCTGCGAGCGCTGCGGCGTCGAGGTCACCTCGGCCAAGGTGCGTCGCGACCGCATGGGCCACATCGAGCTCGCCGCTCCCGTGTCCCACATCTGGTACTTCAAGAGCCCCACGAGCTTCCCGATGAGCCGTATGCTCGACATCAAGTCCAAGGACCTCGAGAAGGTTCTGTACTTTGCCAGCTACATCATCACCGAGGTCGACTACGAGGCTCGCGAGGCCGACGCTGACGACCTGCGCGAGGAGCTCGCCGCCGATCTGGAAGAGATCGATGCCGAGTGCGCCCGCCAGATCGAGTCCCTCAAGGAGCAGGGCAACCCCGAGAACTTTGACGAGTTCTCCGACGAGGAGCCGCTGACCCCCGAGGAGATCGCCTCTGGCATCGTCGACATCGAGGAAGAGTGCAAGGACGAGAAGCAGCTCCGCACGGACGCCTTCAACGCCTTCATGAAGCTTACCGAGCGCGACCTCATCTCCGATGAGCCGCTGTTCCGCGAGATGACCCGTTACTACTCCATGTACTTCAAGGGTGGTATGGGTGCCGAGGCCGTCCGCGACCTGCTCGCTGCCATCGACCTCCCCTCCGAGGCCGAGAAGCTCAAGGCCATCATCGCCGACGAGGATTCCCAGAAGCAGAAGCGCGAGAAGGCCGTTAAGCGCCTCGAGGTCGTTGACGCCTTCCTGAAGGGCGGCAACAGCCCCGCGAACATGATCCTGGATGTCATTCCGGTCATTCCGCCCGATCTGCGCCCGATGGTCCAGCTCGACGGCGGCCGCTTCGCCGCGTCCGACCTCAACGACCTGTATCGTCGCGTGATCAACCGTAACAACCGACTCAAGCGCCTGCTCGACCTGGACGCCCCTGCGATCATCGTGAACAACGAGAAGCGCATGCTCCAGGAGTCCGTGGATGCCCTGTTCGACAACGGCCGTCGTGGTCGCCCGGTCTCTGGCCGTGGCGGTCGCCCGCTCAAGTCGCTCGCCGAGGCCCTCAAGGGCAAGCAGGGTCGTTTCCGTCAGAACCTGCTGGGCAAGCGTGTCGACTACTCCGGCCGTTCGGTAATCGTTACCGACCCCAAGCTGCTGCTGCACCAGTGCGGTCTGCCCAAGACCATGGCGCTGGAGCTCTTCAAGCCCTTCGTCATGAAGCGCCTGGTCGAGCTCGGCAAGGTCGAGAACATCAAGGGCGCCAAGCGCGCTATCGACCGCGGTGCCACCTTTGTGTGGGATATCCTCGAAGAGGTCATCGACGGTCGCGTCGTGCTGCTCAACCGTGCACCGACCCTGCACCGTCTGTCCATCCAGGCCTTTGAGCCGGTGCTGGTCGAGGGCAAGGCTATCCACCTGCACCCGCTGGTCTGCTCGCCCTTCAACGCCGACTTCGACGGCGACCAGATGTCTGTCCACGTGCCGCTGTCCAGCCAGGCTCAGGCCGAGGCTCGCGTGCTCATGCTCTCTGCGAACAACCTGCGCTCGCCGGCATCCGGCAAGCCGGTTAACATCCCTTCGCAGGACATGATCATTGGTGTGTACTACCTCACCCAGGTCCGCGAGGGTCTGCCGGGCGAGAACCACGTGTTCGCCAGCTTCGACGACGCGCTGCACGCCTATGACTGCCGTTCCGAGGTCGACATGCAGGCCAAGATCCAGGTTCGCGTGTCCGCTGCCGATGCCAACGTCATCAACGAGGACGGCACCCGTATCTTCCGCGTCAAGAACGGCAAGAACGAGTTCGTCGACTACGACGTTACCGGCAACAAGACCGCGCGCTTCGAGACCTCTATCGGCCGCATCATCTTCAACCGCCAGTGCCTGCCCGAAGACTATGAGTTCATGAACTACAAGATGGTCAAGGGCGATGTGGCCAAGCTGGTTGCCGACTGCTGCGATCGTTACCCCGAGGCCAAGGTCGGCCCGATCCTCGACGCCATCAAGTACTCCGGCTTCCACTACGCTACCCGCGCCGGCCTCACCATCTCGGTGTGGGACGCTCTCATCCCTGCCGAGAAGCAGGAGCTGCTCGATCGCGCCCAGGCCAACGTCGACCAGATCAACGAGTACTTCGAGGAGGGCTTCATCAACGAGACGGAGCGCCACATCGAAGTCGTTAACGAGTGGACCGCTTGTACCGACAAGGTTGCAGCGCTCATGCTCGACTTGTTCGACGAGGAGAACCCGCTCTATATGATGGCCGACTCCGGCGCCCGTGGTTCTAAGACCCAGCTGCGTCAGCTCGGCGGCATGCGTGGCCTGATGGCAGACATGTCCGGCGAGACGATCGACCTTCCCATTAAGGCGAACTTCCGCGAGGGCCTGCTGCCGCTCGAGTACTTCATTTCGACCTACGGCGCCCGTAAGGGCCTGGTCGATACCGCATCCCACACCTCGGACTCTGGTTACCTGACCCGTCGTCTGGTCGACGTGGCCCAGGACGTCATCGTCCGCGAGGAGGACTGCGGTACGCACGAGGGCGTCACCTACAACCTCATCATCCCCGGCACCACCGACCTCAACACCGACCTCGTCGGCCGTTGCTTCATTGAGGACGTCGTGGCTCCCGATGGCACCGTGCTCTTTGAGCAGGACGGCTACATCGAGAAGGTCGCCGACATCCAGAAGATGGTCGATGCGGGCCTCAAGAAGGTCAAGCTTCGCGCGCTGCTCACCTGCCGCTCCAAGTACGGCGTGTGCCAGAAGTGCTACGGCTGGGATCTTTCCACCCGTCGTCCGGTCGCCATCGGTACCGCGGTCGGCATTATTGCCGCCCAGTCCATCGGTGAGCCCGGTACGCAGCTTACGATGCGTACCATTCACTCCGGCGGCGTCGCTGGCGTCGACGATATTACGCAGGGCCTGCCTACGGTCAGCCGTATGTTCGATATCGTCGGCAACGTCAACGAGAAGATCCTGGGTCGCGAGGCCGAGCTGGCTCCGTACTCCGGTCACCTCTCGATTAAGCCCGAGAAGTCCGAGTACGTGCTGACGCTCACCGACTCCGAGGACCACACCCGTGTTCTCGACGAGCGTCGCGTCCCCGCTTCGGTGCGCTTTATGCCCGAGATCGAGGACGGCTGCGAGGTTCGCGCCGGCGACCAGATCACCAAGGGCTTCGTCAACTTCCGCAACCTGCGCAAGCTGACCGACATCGAGTCGACGATGCACACCTTCGTCGAGAGCGTCAAGGACGTCTACACCAGCCAGGGCGTCGACCTGAACGACAAGCACATCGAGGTGCTCGCACGTCAGATGCTGCGTCGCGTTCAGATCACCAACCCCGGTGACTCCAAGTACCTGCTTGGTCAGTACGTCGACCGCTACGAGTTTGCTGACGAGGTCGAGCGCGTTGCCCGTCTGGGCGGTCAGGCTCCTGTGGCCGAGCCCGTCATCCTGGGTACGCTCAAGGTCGCGTCCAACATCGACTCCTGGCTGTCGAGCGCTTCGTTCATCCGTACCGCCGGCGTCCTTACCGAGGCTGCCATCGAGGGCAAGGTCGACCACCTGCTCGACCTTAAGTCCAACGTCATCGTCGGTAAGAAGATCCCGGCCGGTACCGGCCTCAAGCCGTACGCCAACGCCAAGCTGACGTATCGTACGGCCGACGGCTACGTGGACATCGACGGCCCGGCTTCGCCCAACGCCAAGTCGCTGCCCGAGTGGGCTCCTGTGGAGCTCAAGGACCTGGACGAGCAGCTCCCGCAGCAGCTCGACTGGGCCGGGTACGACGAGTTCGGTGGTGCTGACGGTTCGTTCACCCGCAACGGCCACACCATCTCCGCCGAGAAGGCTCGCCTGTACCTGTTCGACGACCTGGGCGTGTCGCAGCGCTGGACCAACAAGTTCAGCGAGGTCGGCATCGAGACGGTCGGCGACCTGGTCGGCAAGTCCGAGGAGGATCTGCTGCGCATCGATGGTATCGGTGCCAAGGCGATCGAGGAGCTCCGTGACGGCCTGGAGGCCCACGACCTGCTCTACATCCTCGAGAACAACGACGACGTTGCCGACGAGGAAGACCTCTCGCAGCTGCTGCAGATGGTCTTTAGCCCCGACGGTCCGGACGATATCCTGCTGGGTACCTCCGCTCCGACGCATCACGCCGACGCCGACGAGGAGCTCCTGGGCGCCCCGATCGACGACAAGAAGGCTCCCGCCAACGGCGCGATCAACGAGGACATGGCTTCCCTCGACGAGCTGCTCAACCAGCTCGTGGACACTGACGACGCCGAAGAGGCCAAGGACAACGACGAGGAGTAATTTCCTAGTACGTTAACCGTTCTTATAAAGGCTCGCTTCCCAACAGGGGAGCGGGCCTTTTTTGATGAGGAACGTTGCCCCAACGAGCACGTCGGATTCCCGGGCCGGGCGGCACAGGGGTTAAGTTTGTCGCGAGTTCCGCACGAGCCGGAGGCCACTTAATGTGGCCTCCGTGCGAGCCAGGACTGTAGAGCAGCAAACTTAACCCCTGTGCCGCCCGGCCCGGGAATCCACCCCCGCGCACAGGAGGGGATTCCTTTTGTGTAGGCTTTGCGGAAATGTGGCTATTTAAGGATACGCCCGGCGGCGTGGTCTGTTGACGGCACAGCTAACGGCACGTATCCTATCGAACTGCGTGTTTCGTAGGGGGATGCTGACCCCTCGATTCAAGCCGTTGCACTTTACAGAAAGCTGGAATCATTCGAGAAGGAGTACGCTTTGCCTACTATTAACCAGCTGGTTCGCCAGGGCCGTCGTTCCGTGCCCAAGAAGTCCAAGAACGCTGCTCTGCAGCACAACTCCCAGAAGCGCGGCGTGTGCACCCGCGTCTTCACCACGAGCCCCAAGAAGCCGAACTCGGCTCTTCGTAAGGTTGCCCGTGTTCGCCTCGTCAACGGCATCGAAGTTACTGCTTACATCCCGGGTGAGGGCCACAACCTGCAGGAGCACTCCATCGTGCTCGTCCGCGGCGGTCGTGTCCGTGACCTCCCTGGTGTCCGTTATCACGTCATCCGTGGCGCCTACGACGCTGCTCCGGTCCAGAACCGTATGCAGGCCCGTTCCAAGTACGGTGCTAAGCGCCCCAAGGCCAAATAAGCCAGATAACGTTTTGATACTTTCGCCGTGTGCCGCCTAAGCGCCGCACGGTAGACACTTAAGGAGATTTCACATGCCGCGTCGTGCAGCAGCTAATCGTCGTGAGGTTCAGCCTGACGCCGTTTACAACAACCGTCTGGTGACTCAGCTCATCAACAAGGTCCTTCTTGACGGCAAGAAGGCCACCGCTGAGCGCATCGTTTACACCGCTTTCGAGATTGTTGCCGAGAAGTCCGAGGGTGGCGACGCTCTCGCTACCTTCAAGAAGGCTATGGACAACGTCAAGCCCACGCTCGAGGTTAAGCCCAAGCGTGTCGGTGGCGCTACCTATCAGGTCCCGATGGAGGTCAACTCCCGTCGTTCCACCGCTCTGGGCATCCGCTGGATTGTCAACTTCTCCCGCGCTCGCAAGGAGAAGACCATGGCCGAGCGTCTCGCCAACGAGATCCTCGACGCTTCCAACGGCCTGGGCGCTTCCGTCAAGAAGCGTGAGGACGTCTTCAAGATGGCCGAGGCCAACCGCGCGTTCTCTCACTATCGTTGGTAAGTTAAGGTAAGGAACTAACATGGCTAAGCCTAAGTACAAGCTTTCCGATACCCGTAACATCGGCATCATGGCTCACATCGATGCCGGTAAGACCACCACGACCGAGCGTATTCTTTACTACACCGGTAAGACCCACAAGATCGGTGAGGTCCATGAGGGCGCTGCCACCATGGACTGGATGGTTCAGGAGCAGGAGCGCGGCGTAACCATTACCTCCGCTGCTACCACGTGCTTCTGGAAGAAGGACGGTACCGACTACCGCATCCAGATCATCGACACCCCGGGCCACGTTGACTTCACCGCCGAGGTCGAGCGCTGCCTGCGCGTCCTCGATGGCGCTGTCGCCGTCTTCGACGCCGTTGCTGGCGTTCAGCCCCAGTCTGAGACCGTTTGGCGTCAGGCTTCTACCTTCAACGTCCCCCGCATCGCCTTCATCAACAAGTATGACCGCGTGGGCGCTGATTTCTTCAACGCTATCGAGACCATGAAGGATCGTCTCGACGCCAACGCCGTGGCCGCTCAGGTCCCGATGGGCGCCGAGGACAACTTCTGGGGCGTCATCGACCTGGTCACCATGACTGCTTGGGACTTCAAGGCCGACGACAAGGGCATGACCTACCCCGAGCCGATGGACGAGATCCCGGCTGAGTTCGCCGACATCGCTGCCACCAAGCGCGAGGAGCTCCTCGACGCTGCTGCCAGCTTTGACGACGAGCTCATGGAGAAGATCCTCATGGAGGAGGACTTCACCGTCGAGGAGCTCAAGGCTGCTCTGCGCAAGGGCGTTCTGGCCAACGAGCTCAACCTCGTCTTCGTGGGCTCCGCCTACAAGAACAAGGGCGTTCAGGAGCTGCTCGACGCTGTCGTCGACTACCTGCCCAGCCCGCTTGACGTCGAGGCCGTCACCGGTACCGATCCGGACACCGGCGAGGAGATTCAGCGTCATCCTTCCTTCGACGAGCCCTTCTCCGGCCTGGTCTTCAAGATCATGACCGACCCGTTCGTCGGTAAGCTCACCTATGTCCGCGTTTACTCCGGCCGCGCCGAGTCCGGCTCCTACGTGGTCAACGCTTCCAACGGTCAGCGCGAGCGTCTCGGCCGCATCCTCGAGATGAACGCCGCCGAGCGTATCGACCGTGACGACGCTGCCGCCGGCGACATCGTCGCTTGCGTCGGCTTCAAGAACTCCACCACCGGTGACACCCTGTGCGCCGAGGGCAAGGAGATCGTCCTCGAGAAGATCGAGTTCGCTAAGCCCGTTATCGACGTTGCCATCGAGCCCAAGACCAAGGCCGAGCAGGACAAGATGTCCCTGGCTCTGACCAAGCTCGCCGAGGAGGACCCGACCTTCCAGGTGTCCACCAACCACGAGACCGGCCAGACCATCATCGCCGGCATGGGCGAGCTGCACCTCGAGATCATCGTCGACCGTCTGCTCCGCGAGTTCAAGGTTGACGCTAACGTTGGTAAGCCCCAGGTTGCCTACCGCGAGACCGCTGGTCACGACGTCGAGAAGGCTGAGGGCAAGTTCGTCCGTCAGTCCGGCGGTCGCGGTCAGTACGGCCACGCCGTCATCAAGCTCGAGAAGATGGAGGAGGGCTTCGGCTACGAGTTCGTCAACGCTATCGTCGGCGGCGTCGTGCCCAAGGAGTACATCCCGTCCATCGACAAGGGCATTCAGGAGGCCCTGAACACCGGTGTTATCGCCGGCTTCCCGGTCCTCGACGTTAAGGTCACCCTGTTCGACGGTTCTTACCACGAGGTCGACTCCTCCGAGGCCGCCTTCAAGATCGCCGGTTCCATGGCTATCAAGGACGCCCTCAGGAAGTCCGATCCGCAGCTGCTCGAGCCGATCATGGCTGTCGAGGTCGAGACCCCCGAGCAGTACATGGGCGACGTTATGGGCAACCTCTCCGGTCGCCGCGGCAAGATCGAGGGCATGGAGGATCGCAAGAACAGCAAGCTCATCCGTGCCAAGGTGCCGCTGGGCGAGATGTTCGGTTACGCTACCGACCTTCGCTCCCAGACCCAGGGCCGTGCATCCTACACGATGCAGTTCGACTCTTATGAGCCCGCGCCCAAGTCCATCGTGGACGAGGTCATGAGCAAGAACGCCTAAGTTCGAGCTCCCTGTTACGTAATCCTGCGAGAACACTTCTCGCACTCTTTGGAGGTTTAAGTTGGCTACCCAGAAGATCCGCATTCGCCTCAAGGGCTATGATCACGAGGTCGTCGATCAGTCCGCGAAGCTCATCGTTGAGACCGCTCAGAAGACCGGCGCTCGCGTTTCCGGTCCTGTCCCCCTGCCCACCGAGCGCAACCTGTACACGGTTATCCGCTCGCCGCACGTGAACAAGGACTCCCGTGAGCAGTTCGAGATGCGCACCCACAAGCGTCTCATCGACATCCTCGACCCCACCTCGGGCACCGTTGATTCGCTTATGCGTCTCGACCTCCCCGCTGGCGTCGACATCGACATCAAGCTCTAAGCTTTTTGCTCGATAGTGCGATTTGCAAGGCCGCAGCCCTAAGGGTTGCGGCCTTTTTTGTGCCGATGGGATAAAGGGTCTACACTACTGAGCTATTCGACAAACGGGTGTATGAGTAAAACTGTTGGGGGCAGATATAGATGGTCGAGTGGATCGTTCGTCGTGCGCAGGGCGACCGTGCGCGCGTGGGCACGTTGACGGGCGTGGTGTGCATTCTCGCCAATGTGGCACTTTGCGCTGCGAAGGGTGCAATTGGCGTGCTGTCGGGATCGGTTTCGATTGTGGCGGATGCTATGAACAACTTATCCGACGCAAGCTCAAACATCGTGAGCGTGCTGGGCTTTAAACTGGCGAGCAAGCCGGCAGACCCCGAACATCCTTACGGCCATGGCCGCTACGAGTATCTCTCGGGTCTGGTCGTGGCGGCGCTCGTGCTGCTGATCGGACTCGAACTGGTTAAGTCTTCGTTTGAGCGTATCATCCACCCCGAACCTGTCGAGTTCTCGCTTGCCCTGGTGGCAGTCCTGGCGCTTTCGATGGTTGTAAAGCTGTGGATGGCGGCCCTCAACCAAAAGCTCGGTGACCGTATTGAGTCCGATACGCTGCATGCGACGGCTCAAGACTCAAAGAACGATGTCCTGGCCACGGGTGCCGTGCTGGCGTGCGCGATTGTTTCCCAGGTGACGCATATCAATCTTGATGCCTGGGTTGGACTTGCCGTTGGCGCCTATATTGGCTGGAGCGGCTTTGAGCTCATCCAGGATACGGTGAGCCCGCTTTTGGGCCAGGCGCCCGATCCTAAGCTGGTCAAGCACATTCGAGACAAGATCATGAGTTATCCCGGCGTTTTGGGCGTTCACGATTTGATGGTCCACGACTATGGCCCGGGCAGGAAGTTCGCAAGCGCTCACGCCGAGATGGCGGCCGAGGCCAGCCCGCTGGAAAGTCACGACACGCTCGATAACATCGAGCAGTCGTTTAGGGACGAGGACGGCATGATCGTCACGCTCCATTACGATCCCATCGTGACCGACGATTCAAATGTGGCGAGCATGCGCCTGCGCATCAACGCTATGGCCCACGAGATTGATAGCCGCCTTTCGATTCACGATCTGCGCTGCGTGCCGGGTCCCACGCACACCAACGTGATCTTTGACTGCGTGCGTCCCTCGGATCTGCAGATGAGTGCCGATGAGCTCAAACACGCGCTGGCCCAGAGGGTCGAATCGGAATACCCCAAGTCGATTGCCAAGATTACGATCGACGAAGACTACGTAGGGCATACCCACGAATAGGATTGAGCCACGCAAGCTATTGATGCAGAAGGGGAGAGCATGAAGAAGCTGTATCTACTCCGTCACGGTCAGACGGAATTCAACGTTAAAAAGCTCGTCCAGGGTCGCTGCGATTCACCGTTGACCGACCTGGGCCGCAAACAAGCGGGAATGGCGGCCGCATGGCTCAAGGCCCACAGCGTCGTCCCCGACAAAGTGGTTTCTTCGCCCTTAGGTCGAGCCATGGACACAGCTCAGCTCGTCGCATGCGAACTCCTGGGTCCGGATGCAGCAGTCGAGCCCTGCGAAGGCATCATCGAGCGCTGCTACGGCACCTTCGAAGAAGGCCCGCACGACGCTCTACCCACCGACGTCTGGGATCCAGGCGAGGACTTGGTCCCTTACGGAGGAGAAGGAAGCCGGGCTCTACAAGCGCGCATGGTGGCCACCCTCTCCAATCTTATGAGCGCTAAGGACACCGAAACCCTCCTAGCAGTAAGCCACGGCAGC
Source organism: uncultured Collinsella sp. (assembly GCA_959596495.1). Classification (GTDB taxonomy): domain Bacteria; phylum Actinomycetota; class Coriobacteriia; order Coriobacteriales; family Coriobacteriaceae; genus Collinsella. The sequence goes on from CAUFXK010000004.1 coordinate 43,869, forward strand.
GCCAGCCGCCAATTCATTAGGGCCGCAGCCCCAGAGGGCTTCAAGCTTCCAGCAAAACTCCCCAACTGCGCCATCATGATCTTCGATTTTGACGAAGCAAAGCCACAAGCAGAAGGCGAGCCAATGCAATGCAAGTTCACCCTCCAGCAAATAGTGGACCCTCAACAAAGTCATTAGCCTGAGCGAGCAGAGTTAAGCAGACATTAACGTGGCGTTCCCAGTGTGCGGCGGAGGGGGCGGGCCTGAGACATATTAAGGTTGTCGCGAGTTCCGCACGAACAGGAGAGCACTTAATGTGCTCTCCGTCGTGAGCAGGACTGTAGAGCAGCAACCTTAATATGTCTCAGGCCCGCCCCCTCCGCCGCACACTGGGAACGTGCCACGCACTTTACCTGCGTAAACAATGTGAGTGAAATATGAATCTCGATGGATACGCCCGCAGCCGTGTATACTAAACAGCTGTGTGTAACCAGGGGAGTATTCTGGCTGGACAAAATGCCTGCTTAATAGGGTTGTCAGGTAGTCCGGACGCAATACAAGGTTGGGGAGCACGTCGTGTAAGTAGTGGTCCTCTAGGGGCGCACGCTCGGTGGTGTACGCATTGTCCCAAGACCACGCGAGAGTTGGGATCATATCTTGATCAGCATGATTCTCGGCCGCAAGATTGGCATGACCCAGGTTTGGGACGAGGACGACAACGTCGTTCCCGTCACGGTCATCCAGGCTGGCCCCTGCGCTGTCTCGCAGGTTAAAACTCAGGCAACCGACGGCTATGACGCCGTCCAGATCGGTTTCGGCGACATCAAGGCCAAGAACGTGAACAAGCCCATGGCTGGTCACTTCGCCAAGGCCGGCGTCGAGCCTGTCCGCTTCCTTCGTGAGGTCCGCGTCGAGAACGGCGAGGAGCACAAGGTCGGCGAGGTCGTCACCGTCGCTGATTTCGCTGATGTCGAGAAGGTCGACGTCATCGGTACCTCCAAGGGTAAGGGCTTCCAGGGTCGCATCAAGCGCTGGGGTCAGCGCCGCGGTCCTATGACGCATGGTTCTCACTTCCAGCGTCACCCCGGTTCTATCGGTCAGTGCGCCTATCCTGCGCGCGTCCTCAAGGGCGTCAAGATGGCCGGTCACATGGGTAACGAGCGCGTTACCGTCAAGAACCTTTCCGTTGTCCGCATCGATGCCGAGCAGAACCTCATCTTGGTCAAGGGCGCTGTCCCGGGTGCCAAGAATGGTCTCGTCGCCATCCGTATGGCCTAAGGGCCCAGCCCATTTAGCCCAGCGTCATACCAAGGAGAACACTTAAATGGCAAAGTTTGAAGTAAAGAACAGCGAGGGCAAGAAGGTCGCCGAGGCCGAGCTCGCCGCTGAGGTGTACGGCATCGAGCCGAACATCCACGTTATGCACCACATCGTCAAGTGCCAGATGGCCTCTTGGCGTCAGGGCACCCAGTCCGCTAAGGGCCGCTCTGAGGTTTCCGGTGGCGGCAAGAAGCCTTGGCGTCAGAAGGGCACCGGCCGTGCCCGCCAGGGTTCCATCCGTGCTGCCCAGTGGCGTCACGGTGGCGTTGTCTTCGCCCCCAAGCCCCGTTCCTACGCTAAGCGTATGAACAACAAGGAGGTCAAGCTGGCTATGCGCTCCGCGCTGTCCGCCAAGCTGGCCGATGGCGAGCTCGTGCTCGTCGACGACTACGGCTTCGAGAAGCCTTCCACCAAGGCTGCCGTTGCCATGCTCAAGGCTCTCGGCCTTGAGGGCAAGCGCCTGACCATCATCGTTCGCGATGAGGACGTCAACGCCTACCTGTCGTTCCGCAACATTCCCAAGACGTTCATCATCACTGCCGACGAGGCCAACACCTACGATCTCGTCAACAACAACGCTGTGCTGATGCCCGCCGACATCGCCGCTCACTTCGGGGAGGTGCTTGCATAAATGACCGCCCACGAGATCATCATCCGTCCGATCGTGTCCGAGCGTTCCTTCTCCGGCATGGAGCAGAACAAGTACACGTTCGAGGTCGCCAAAGATGCTAACAAGTATCAGATCAAGGACGCTGTCGAGGAGATCTTCGGCGTCAAGGTCGTTCGCGTGAACACCCTGACGGTCAAGCCCAAGACCAAGCGCGTGCGCTATGTCGCCGGCAAGACCCGTTCTTGGAAGAAGGCCATCGTCACGCTGGCCGAGGGCGACACCATCGAGGTCTTTGGCAACCAGGCCTAAGACTCGCTGCTGTTGAGTGAGCTCATGCCTCCCAAATAGGGGAGGCGAGAGCTCAAGGTTTCGGGCGTATAAAATGGACACGCCCGGAACCGTGTATACGTCCGGTGTCATCGCACCCGAGGCAGAACCTCGAATCCCTGTCTGCGATGGCTAACGGATTCCTATTGAAAGGGATTGTAATGGCTGTAAAGCACCTTAAGCCGACCTCCGCTGGTAGGCGTTGGCAGACGATCTCCGATTTCTCTGAGATCACCTGCACCAAGCCCGAGAAGTCCCTTCTCGAGCCCCTGCCCAAGAAGGCCGGTCGTAACAACAACGGCCGCATCACCACCCGCCACCAGGGCGGCGGCGTGAAGCGTCGTTACCGCGTGATCGACTTCAAGCGCAACAAGGACGGCGTGCCCGCCAAGGTTGCCACGATCGAGTACGATCCGAACCGTTCCGCTCGCATCGCTCTGCTGCACTACGCTGACGGTGAGAAGCGCTACATCCTGGCCCCCAAGGGCCTCGAGGTCGGTCAGACCATCATGTCCGGTTCTGACGCCGACATCAAGCCGGGCAACGCTCTGCCCCTCGCCGACATCCCTGTCGGTACGCTCATCCACGCCGTCGAGTTCCAGCCGGGCAAGGGCGCTGCTATCGCCCGTTCCGCCGGTAACTCCTGCCAGCTGATGGGTAAGGAGGGCAAGTACGCTATCGTCCGTATGCCTTCCTCCGAGATGCGCCGCATCCTCGTTACCTGCCGCGCCACCGTCGGTGAGGTCGGCAACGCCGATCACGCCAACATCGTCATCGGCAAGGCCGGCCGTAAGCGTCACATGAACGTGCGCCCGACCGTCCGCGGTACCGTCATGAACCCTGTCGACCACCCGCACGGCGGTGGCGAGGGCAAGAACCACACCTCTGGTCGTCCCTCTGTTACCCCCTGGGGTAAGCCGACGAAGGGCCTTCGTACGCGCAAGAAGAAGAAGGTCTCGAACCAGCACATCATTCGTCGCCGTAAGAAGTAATTTCGGATACCGAGTTTTAGGAGAAAGCACTTATGAGCAGAAGTCTCAAAAAGGGCCCGTTCGTGGAGACTCGCCTTCTCTCGCGTATCACCGCGATGAACGAGGCTGGCAAGAAGGACGTCGTGAAGACCTGGTCCCGCGCGTCCACCATCTTCCCCGAGATGGTTGGTCACACCATCGCCGTCCACGACGGCCGCAAGCATGTGCCCGTGTATGTTACCGAGTCCATGGTTGGTCACAAGCTCGGCGAGTTCGCGCCGACTCGTACGTTCCGTGGCCACAAGGCCAAATAGGGGGTTAACCGTAAATGGCAACTAAGTCTATTGAAACTGAGGCCACCGAGGTTCGCGCCGTCGCTAAGTACGTGCGTGTTTCCCCCAGCAAGGCCCGCCTGGTGGTCGATCTGATCCGCCGCAAGCCTGTCGCTCAGGCCTTCGACATCCTCCACTTCTGCGACCGCGCCGTCGCCGTGGATGTCGAGAAGGTTCTCCGTTCCGCCGTTGCGAACGCCGAGAACAACAACGGTCTGCGTGCCGACAACCTGGTTGTCGCCGCTGCCTATGTTGACGAGGGTCCGACGCTTAAGCGCATCCGTCCCCGCGCCAAGGGTTCCGCTTCTCGCATTCTGAAGCGTACTTCCCACATCACCGTCGTCGTTGCTCCTCGAAAGGAGGCGTAAAGCTGTATGGGTCAGAAAGTCTACCCCACCGGCTTCCGTCTTGGCATCACCGAGAACTGGCGCTCCCGCTGGTTCGCAGAGAAGGATTACGCTAAGACCCTCGGTAACGATCTCGAGATCCGCAAGTACCTCGAGAAGCGTCTTTCCCGCGCAGCTGTCTCCCGCGTCGAGATCGAGCGCGCTGGCGACAAGGTGAAGGTCATCATCCTCACCGCTCGCCCCGGCGTTGTCATCGGTAAGAAGGGTGCCGAGATCGATACCCTCCGCACCGAGCTCGAGAAGGTCGCTGGCGTCTCCAAGGGCCAGCTCTCCGTCGACGTTGTCGAGATCAAGCGCCCCGAGCTCGACGCCAACCTCGTTGCTCAGTCTATCGCCGAGCAGCTCGAGGGCCGCGTTGCCTTCCGTCGCGCTATGCGCAAGGCTGTCCAGTCCGCCCGCAAGGCCGGCGCTAAGGGCATCCGTATCCAGTGCTCCGGTCGTCTCGGCGGTGCCGAGATGGGCCGTCGTGAGTGGTACCGCGAGGGTCGCGTGCCTCTGCACACCCTCCGTGCCAAGATCGACTACGGCACGGCTGTCGCCAGCACCACCATGGGCGCTTGCGGCGTGAAGGTCTGGATCTACCTGGGCGAGAAGCTCCCGGGCCAGCCTGTTCCCAACCCTGCACTCGAGGGCTCTTCCCGTCCTCGTCGTCGTAACTCCGAGAGGAGGGGTCAGTAGTGCTTGCCCCTAAGCGTATTCTTCACCGCAAGGTGCAGCGTGGCTCCATGAAGGGCCAGGCCAAGGGTAATACCGAGCTGCATTTCGGCGAGTTTGGTATCCAGGCTCTCGAGGCCCATTGGATCACCAACCGTCAGATCGAGGCCGCTCGTATTGCCATGACCCGCTACATGAAGCGTGGCGGTCGTGTCTACATCACGATCTTCCCCGATAAGCCCATCACCAAGAAGCCTGCCGAGACTCGCATGGGTTCTGGTAAGGGTAACCCCGAGGAGTGGGTGGCCGTCGTCAAGCCCGGCCGCATCATGTTCGAGGTCAAGGGCGTGCCCGAGGAGGTCGCTCGCGAGGCTCTGCGTCTTGCACAGCACAAGCTTCCCATCAAGACCAAGATTGTTGCTGCCAAGAACGCTGAGCAGCGCATCGAGAAGGAGATGGCTGAGGAGGCCGCTCTCGAGGCCAAGTGGGCTGCTGAGGACGCCGCCGCCGCCAAGGAGGAGAACTAATGAAGCCCGCAGAGATTCGTGAGCTCTCGGACGCTCAGCTCGTTGAGAAGCTGAAGGAAATGCGCGCCGAGCTCTTTAACCTTCGTTTCCAGATGGCCACCAGCCAGCTGGACAACACCGCTCGCGTCAACACCGTGAAGAAGGACATCGCTCGTGTCCTCACGGAGCAGCGCGCCCGCGAGATCGCAGCGGAGAAGTCCGCTGTCGCCGAGTAGGACCTAAGGAGAGAACATGACTGATTCGCGTAACTCGCGTAAGGTCCGTACGGGTGTCGTTACCTCCGTCTCCGGTGCCAAGACCATTGTTGTCACCATCACCGAGCGCAAGCGTCACCCCAAGTACGGCAAGATGATGACCAGCTCCAAGAAGCTGCACGCTCACGACGAGGAGTGCACGGCTGGCGTGGGCGATACCGTCCGCGTTATGGAGACCCGTCCTATGTCCAAGATGAAGCGTTGGCGCCTCATCGAGGTCGTCGAGCGCGCTAAATAAGCAGTCGCTCTTACGACTTGTACGTTTCCGAAGATGTGCGTATGCCTGGCTTGCATACCACGGGCCGTATAAAGGCTGCGCACCTCTCTTCGGTTCTTAGTTCGGAGGAACATCTACCATGATTCAGATGCAAACCATGCTGAACGTCGCCGACAACTCCGGCGCTCGCAAGATTCGCTGCATCAAGGTGCTTGGCGGTTCCAAGCGTCGTTATGCAGGCATCGGCGATGTGTTCATCGGTGCTGTCCAGGAGGCTACCCCTGGCGCCAACGTCAAGAAGAAGGACGTTGTCCGTTGCGTCGTCGTTCGCACCGTTAAGGAGATCCGCCGCAAGGATGGCTCCTACATTCGCTTTGATGAGAACGCCTGCGTTGTCATCAACAACGATGGTTCGCCCGTCGGCACCCGTATCTTCGGGCCCGTCGCTCGCGAGCTTCGTGACAAGAAGTACATGAAGATCGTCTCGCTCGCTCCCGAGACCCTGTAGTTAGGGGAGATATATGTATATCAAGAAGGGCGATAAGGTCCAGGTTCTCTCTGGTAAGGATCGCGGCAAGCAGGGCGTTGTCCTGCGTGCTCTCCCCGCCGAGAACAAGGTCGTTGTCGAGGGCGTTTCGGTCGTCAAGAAGGCCGTCAAGCCCAACGCTGCCAACCAGCAGGGCGGCATCGTTTCGCAGGAGGCTCCCATCGACGCCTCCAACGTCAATCTCGTCTGCCCCGAGTGCGGTAAGGTTACCCGCGTCGGTCACGAGAAGGACGGCAAGAACAAGCTGCGCGTCTGCAAGAAGTGCGGCCACAAGTTCTAAGCTGCCCGCAACATCAAGTTGCTAGCAAAGGCCCGGATGCCACGGCACCCGGGCCTTTTTCTATCCCCACTCGATGGCTTCGGTTCTGCCGTCCCGTCATTCCGGTTGCATCCAGTTTTCGGTGCCGTCTCGAATCGAGTGCCGCCAGGTGATACCCTGTCGCGTTTCGTCGGCTTCGGGGACAAAAGTCGGGACAACTCCAAAAACTATTTTCGAACTCAGGGCTTTGAGTTTTTGTTTTTGTCCCAAAGGGCGCGGCGGGATGCCTTTGGAGGCTCGATAGCGCCGAAAACGCCCGTTTTGAAACTTAAATGCCTTTTCGCGTGCAAGCCGCCAGCTGCAATAGGAAGTGAATCAACGCAGGTGGCTTTCAAGCAGTTTGCAAAACTGCAGGTCGCAGGTCTTCATTGCCAGTAGGAGAAATGAGTAGTCTCAGGTGGCTTGCCCATGAGTTGACGAACGGGATTTGAGATTACGCTGACGTCCGGAAACGCTTCGAGCACGGCGTTACGTTTTTGGGGTTTGGGCGTAGCCCCTGCACCCGCGAGCGCGGGCCTTAAGCCCGCCGAGAGGGTGACGCGTCGAAAACGAAGGGGAAAGAGAGAAGGGGCCGTCCCTATCATTCAGGTTGCGACCGAAGAAGACAAGGAGACCCCCTGAGCCTGAATGATGCCCCACAGACCGCGTCCGACCGAGCTCAAGCCGAGCTTTTCCTGACGTCCGCCTTCGCGAAGATGATGGCTGGATTGGCTATGGATTGGCAACACTTATTTGGACGATTCCGGGAGGGACGGCCCCGCCTCCCTGAACTCGACCGGCGACATGTAGCCCAGCGTCGAGTGGATCCTGAAGTTGTTGTACCAGTGCACGTAATCCAAGAGCTTGGCTCGGAGCTCGCGCGTCCCTCCTCGGTCCTTCGGAGTGGCCGACGATCTCCCCGTTGCAGAGGTCGACGAGCAGGCAGACGTAGTTCCACGACGCCCCGACGCGCACGCAGGCCAAGTCGCTGCATATATGGGTGCACGGCGCCCTGCCGCCGAAGCCGCGCGCGACGACGTTCGACACGTCGGCCTCGTTGACCGCCCCGGGGTGCACCTTGAACCTCTTCCTGCCGTATGCGCCGGCCAGGCCGCT
>CAUFXK010000005.1 GCA_959596495.1 uncultured Collinsella sp.
AAGACGGAAAGCACATTAAGTGCTTTCCTTTGCGTGCGGAACTCGCGACAAACTTAACCCCCGCCCCCAGCGCCGGAGACCCTCCCTGCCGTCACATTATTCAACCAGTTTTGCGGGCGTGCGCCGCTGCGCGGCTAGCCCGCGTGCTTCCCGGCGGGGTTGGTCTGATTGTTCTGGTTGGACTTCTTACTTTGGCTCAAAGAAAAACGGGAGATGCGTTGTGCATCCCCCGTTTTTGTTGCGGTTACTCCAAGTCAATAAACTTGGTGCTTAGGATCTTGCCGTCTTTGACGAGCATTCTGGCCATGGTGGGGCCTCGGGTGCCTCTGGGGTAGCTGGCGCTGCCTGGGTTGAGGACCAGGCAGCGGCCTACTTGGGCTTCTTTGGTTACGTGGGTGTGACCGTTGATGGCTACGTCTACGGATCCCACGGGCAAGTCTTCACGGTAGTGGGCTACGGCGAATTTGAGGCCTTCGTAGGTGAAGATGGCCAGACGGTCTACATCCGAGCCGTAGTCGCGGTAGTAGTCGTTATTTCCTAGGACCGCTCGCACGGGGGCGATGGTGCATAGATGCTCGTAATCCATCTCTGAGGTGAGGTCTCCGGCGTGGATGATCAGATCTGCGCCCTTGAGCTCGTCCAGAAGCGCGGGCGAAAGATAGCCGTGGGTGTCCGAGATGATGTCGATGCGCTTGGCGCCTGCACTGTTCATGAGATCCCTTCTGCAAAACCGATTCGACGTATATACAAAAAGCCCCACGGCTCCGCAGACAATTGGTCTACAGGGCTGCGGGGCCAGTGTGCTAGAGGCTCAGGGCCTTCTTGAGCGGCACAACGCGGCGGCGCGAGACCGGCACGCGTTCGTCGACGCCCGTAATGCCCAGTTGGATAGCGCCCGAGGGCACCGTCTCGACATCTGTGACGCACGCCAAGTTGACGATATAGCGGCGATGGACGCGAAAGAAGCCAAAGTCGCAAAGCTTGGCCTCGAACTGCGCCAGCGAAGTCGTCGATAGAAAACGATCATCGACGGTATAGATACAGGAGTAATCGTCCTTGGCCATGATGAAGCGAATGTCATCCACGGGAATGAGGACCTTACGGCCGCCCTTTTCCACCGGAATGCGCTCGATGGTGGCTTTGCTGTCCGTGACGGGCTTGGCGCGCTGCATGACCTTCTCGATCGCGCGATCCAGGCGCGCCTCCTCAACCGGCTTCATTAGGTAATCGACGGCATCTACATCGAACGCCTCGACGGCATGATCGCTATACGCGGTCACAAACACAATCGCCGGCGGATTCTTAAGCTTATGCAGTGCCTCGGCAAGCTGCAGACCGGAAGCACCGGGCATCGAGATATCGAGAAATACGACATCGACGCGGCTTTCCATCAACATCTCAATGGCGGAGCGGACGCTCGACGCCTCAGTGATCGTGCCGATCTTGCCCGTCTGCTCGAGCAAGAAGCGAAGTTCCGAACGGGCCGGGGCCTCATCATCCACAATCATCGCACGCAGCATAGGGATTAAACCTTTCGTCAACAAACTACGCCGGGCATCCGCCGCTTGGCGTTGAGCCCATAGCCTTTTATTTTACTCTTGAATGTCAAAGATGCTCTCTGACAAATCAAGGTGCAGGAGCACTTTGGTGCCCTTGCCCGGCGCCGATTCGACGCGCGTATAAGAGTGCGGTCCATAAAAGCGATGGATGCGCTCAGAAATATTGTGCATGGCCACGCCGGCGCCGCCGCCTTGCGGGGAGCTGGCATCGGGGCGGGCGGAGCGCTCATCAAACAGCCTGGCGGCGGTGCCCTCGTCCATGCCCACGCCGTTGTCGGCCACGGCAATCAGGATTGCATCGTCGCCGTCTTGATGGACGGTCACATCGATCCGCAGGGCATCGTCATCGCCCATGCCATGCCGCACGGCGTTCTCGACGATGGGCTGGATTACAAAAGCCGGGACCAATGTGTCCTCAACATCCTCGGAGACATCGAAGGTCGCCAGTACGCGGTCCTCGCCAAAGCGCGCCTTCTCAAACGTCAGGTAGCGCTTGGTCTGGGCAACCTCGCGCGAGACCGGGATAAGCGACCCCGAGTTGTCGAGCGTGGCGCGATAAAACGAGGAGAACTCGCGCAGTAGCTCGCGAGCGCGCAGCGGGTCGGTACGCGTAAACGACGCGATGGTGTTGAGCGTGTTAAACAGAAAGTGCGGATTGATCTGTGCTTGCAGGGCACGAACCTCGGCGCGCGCCGTGAGCTCCTTTTGCACCTCGAGCTCGTGGATGGCGAGCTGCGTGGATAGGATCTCGGCAAAACCCGAGGCGAGCGCATACTGGGTACGGTCGACGGCACGCGGGGTCTTGTAGTAGAACTTGAGCGTGCCGACGGTGCGGTCGCCCACCTTGATGGGCGCGATGATACCGGCGGGGACATGGTTGTGCGAACCGTCCGAACCCACCACGTCCACCACGCGGTTGAACGACTGGACGATACCGTGCTCAATGACATAGCGCGTGGCAAGCGTGTGAATGGGCGAATCGGGCAGCAGCTTTTCCTCGAACTCGCCCGCGCAGGCCAGCACGTTGCCCTCATCGGTGATGGCAACGGTCATGGCACGTGTCTCGGGCAGGATACGCCGGCACACCAAAAGCGCCGATTCCTGCGTCAGACCGCCCTTAATGTCCTCGAGCATGGCCGAGGCAACCGAGAGCGTCTCCTCGGTGTACTGGGAGCGTACCGAATCGGGATTGAGCGTCAAAAAGATAAAGATGCACAGGAAGATGCACAGCAACGCACAGGCAATCACCGTGGCAATCGGCTCAATGCCAGTCGCCAGGGCAAAGATAAAGTACGCCAACACGCAAACGGCGCAGACAACGGCGATGATGCGAAAGATTGAAATTGAATTATCGCGCTGGGCGCGGCGGTCGATCATTCAGCCCCCTCCAGGATGCTAATCAGTTGTGCGTCGCGCCAGAGTTCGTCCATAATCTTGGGCCAGAAACTCTGAAAACGCAGGTAGCTTGCGGCGTTTTGGCGGGCATAGGTCTTGGCCTCGTCAATACCGTGACGCCAGATGCGCAGATACCCCTCGTGCTCGCGGGTAAACATGCTGCGGACCATGGCGGTCTTGCGCACGCGGTCGTCGAGCTCGCGCGAGATCCACGGACCCGGATAGGGCATGAGTGATGCGGCCGTAACCGGAATGAGCTCCTTTTGGTGTGCGGCGAACGTCAGCTTGGCCCGCTCGTAGTACCAACGGTACACGTCCTGCATAAAGCGCGGCGAGCGTTTCTCGGACTCGGGCGGCAGGTGGCGCACGGTCCACTCGTTATCGAACCACACGTCATAGCCGAACATGCGCATGTTAAACAGGTAGTCCAGATCCTCGCCGCGGGTGATAAACGGGTCGAAGGCCACGCGCGTAAAGGCGCGGGCGTGCAGGGCCATCAGGCCGCCGCACACGTAATTGGAGCGCGAGATGCGGGTGCCCGAGAGCGCCTTTTTCATCCAGCGATTAAACTCGATGCGCTTGGTCCACCAGCGATGGCAAATGCCCGCTTTGTCCGTGGGAGCGAGCGGCGACCCGTCGCGATCGTAAAAGTATCCGCTCTTGACTAAAATCGGCAGGCCCTGACGCGTCTGTTGGCCCAGCGCATAGGTCGCACGCTTCATAAAGTCGGCGTCGATGACAGTCTCATCGTCATCCAAAAAGATAACCGCGTCATGCCCCAGCACCGCGGCGCAGGCCAGCCCCATGTTGCGGATGGCACCGTAGCCTCGCAGGCTCACGCACTCGCCCGAACCCTTGGGCGCGATCTGAGCACCCCGGTCTGCGATGCGCGAGGCCTGGGTGTTGGTGACAACGGTGACCTTGAGCGTGGGATGCGCGTCGACAATCTCGTGCACGCGCAGCGACACATCGGCTGTGGCAGAAACGGGACAGACCACCAAAAGGATGATGCGCGGGATGTCGCGCACCTGCTCAAGCGAGGCCAGGCAGCGGTCGAGTTCGGGATTGTCGGCGTTGAGTCGTGTCGAATGGTCATAGGTGCCAGGGGCGTTTGCGCGAGCGTCATCGCCCGCCCAATACGTTGGAATCACGACCGTGGCGTTCATGCCTTACCCTCCCTGCAACACAAAAACGGGACGCCGCCAAACACAGGCGACGCCCCGCGACCTAGCTGACTCCATCATACCCACTTGGGCTAGTCATTGTTCGAAAGTCAGAATGTTTATTGCGGATAACCCCAAAAGAGTATCGCGGCGGACGCAATTACCGGCAAGTTCCTATGCGGCCTGCTCTGCCGTCTGAGACATGCGGGACAGACGGACCAGCAGCACAAAGCCCACCACCAGCAGCACGCCGATAGACAGGACGCCCAGCGAGGGGTTGCCGGTCAGCGAGGTGACGACCGACACCAAGAAGGTGCCCATAACACTTGCATAGCGGCCAAAGATATCAAAGAAACCGTAGTACTCGTTGGACTTTTCCTTGGGAATAATGCGGCCGAAGTAGCTGCGGCTCAGCGCCTGCACGCCGCCTTGGAACAGGCCGACCAAAATGGCAAGCACCCAAAACTCAAAGGCGGTCTTGAGGAAGAACGCGGCAAAGAGCACGATGCCCATATAGGCGGCGACGGCCACCAGGATCATATTGAGCGTGCCCACGCGACCGGCAAGCTTGCCGTAGATAATGGCGGACGGGAAGGCCACAAACTGCGTAACGAGCAGAGCCAGCACCAGTTGGGTCGAGTCGATGCCCAAAGCCGATCCATAGCTGGTTGCCATGGAAATGACCGTGTGCACACCGTCGATGTAGAAGAAGAACGCGATCATGTAGACCAGCACGGTCTTGTTGTGGGCAATCTCGCGCATGGTGTGTCCGACCTCGGAGAACACGCCGCCCACGATGTGGCCGATGGTGTCCTCGGGACCACGCTCGCGACCGTACTTTTGCTTATAGGTGCGAATGAGCGGCAGGGTAAAGATGAGCCACCAGGCACCAGTGATGACAAACGACAGACGCGTTGCCAGCATGGTGGGGACGCCAAGAGCGGGACCACCCATGATAAGCGCCAGGCAGATGATGAACGGCACAGTGGAACCGATGTAGCCCCAGGCATAGCCCGAGCTGGACACGACGTCCATGCGCTCGTCGGTGGTAATGTCGGGCAGCATGGCGTCGTAGAACGTCATAGAAGAGTTAAGGCCGATGGTGCACAGCACGTACACGGCCAAAAATGCCATGGCGGACATTGGGATAGCCTGCGCCAGGCAAAGAACCAGGCCCGTGAGGAAGAAGCCCAAGAAGAACTTGATCTTGTTGCCGGCGTAATCGGCAAGCGCGCCCAGAATGGGCATGAGCATGGCAATGACCAGCGAGGCAATCGTCTGCGCGTTGCCCCAAGCGACCACCAGGTCTGCCGAGGAAGCACCGGTATTGATGGCGTTAAAGTAGATGGGCACCACCGAGGTATTGAGCAGCACGAGGGCCGAGTTTCCCACATCGTACATGACCCAGTTACGCTCGAGCTTGGTGTATTTCATGGACAGGGACCCTTCGTATTCGCCCGATATGCAGCTAGTTCATCGTACCCCAATTGTCCAGAAGCACCGGTAAGGATTCGGCAAAGGGGCACGCGCGGGCCCTATTCCTCGCGGTCGAACTCCTCATCGGCATCGAGCACGCGACCGCTGTAGTTGACGTGACTGGTCACGGCCTCCATGTCACCGGTCTCGATAAAACGCGCGACCGTGCACTCGTAATCGACCAGCGCGCGATCAAAGACCTCGGGGAAACTCTCGTTCGAGACCTCATCGGTAAAGGGATTCTTCCATGTCAGATGGCCCAGGTTACCGGTGCGCTCGGGCAGCTCCGTCGTCACGCGATGAGCAAGGCCGTCGAGCAGCGAGTAGTCATGCACCAAGCCCTCAACCAGGGCAATCGCGCGCGTCTTTACCGAGCCGGCCGGCTCAATGGTGCGATAGAGCATCTGCATGTCCGAGGCGGCGCCGGCGTACTCCCCCGCCGGGATGTCGATACCGTACACGCGCCCGGCGATGTAGCTCATCAGCACGCCGGCCACACGGTTGATGCGGTCGGTGGTGACGATCTCGCCCGCCGGCGGATAATCCTCGACCGTGGCACCGTCGCGCTTGAGCTGTAGCATCAGCACGTCCAGATCGCTTTCGAGCACGGCGTGAACTTGGCTGCCCGAAGCCTCGAGCTCGGGATCGGAATCTACAATGCCAAACTGCTGCTCGTAGACAAAGGGGTGGGCATTGCGGTCGAGTACATAGTGAGACAGCAGGCCCAGCGCAAAGGCGCGGCCCAGATTGGCGTCGCGCGGCTGCAGGTGCGACACGCCGTCGCGCAGGCACGAGAACTGGCGCGACATGCGCGAGCGGTGCATGACCTGAGCAAGCGACGTGCAGTCGGAAACGCGCGGCGTGAGCATGTGGAAGAAAAACGGGTCGGGACCTTGGTTTCCCAGGATAAAGGCGATGCGTTCCTCGTCGGACGTGATAACGCCCTGCGGAAGACGGTCGATGCTTTCCTCGCCAAACAGATGATGCGTAATGAGCGCGGGCATAATGATCCTTTCGATTTCATTCGATGTCACCCATTATGCCCACCGCACGGTCACGCCAAACCTGCGGCGGCAAACGATGGCATGCAGGCTGCCTACGCAAGCCCCAAATGCGCCTTGACCTCGGCAGCGCGGCGACGGGACACAGGCACCGTCGAGGTTACGCGATCGAGCCTGAGCTCCATAAGACCCGTGGAACCGATCTCGACATTATGCACGTCTTCCAAATTGACCAGATAACTGCGGTGGACACGGATAAAACCCTCGGAAGCCAAGCGCCGCTCGAGCGAGGAAATCGACTCATTGATCAGGTATGTTCCCTCGGCGCAGACAGCGTTGCAAAAATCGGTACGCGCCTCAAAGTAGCAGACATCCGCCACGGGAATGAACACCTTTTTGCCCCCGCGATCCACCGTCAGGCGCAAAGGCTGGCGCGGAGCATGGACGACACGGCGAGCGCCCAGGGCGGTCTCGATCTTGTCGAGCGCCTTTGACAAGCGGGCATCCTCGACCGGTTTGACGATGTAATCGACAGCATCGAGGTTATAGGCATCAGCCGCATACTCGGCAAATGCCGTCACAAACACCACGATTGGCGGCGTCTTTAGGTTCTGCAGCGTCTCGGCAAGCTCAATTCCCGAGCGACCGGGCATGGTAATGTCTAAAAACAGCACGTCGGGCTTGTTCGACAGAATCGACTCCACGGCTTCGGTGACATTGCCCGCCTCGGCAATCTGACCCACACGCGTATCCTTTTCCAACAGATAGCGTAGCTCAGCCCTAATCGGGGGCTCGTCATCAACCACCAGGATGTTCCAGCCTTCGGACATATGCGCTTCCCCTCTTTTTCTCTCAATCCAACCGCGTGCTACACCGTTAGCGGCGCCGGCTCATGCGGCTCGCCGTTCAACTCTACGATGACCTGCGTCCCCACGTCCTCCTGGGACTCCACGCGCATGCCGGAATCTTCTCCGTAAAAGAAATGAATGCGCTGAAGCACGTTGAAGAGCGCCAGGCCGCAACCTCGCTTGATGGAGCCGTCGGCGGTAATGCTCTCGGACTCCTCTCGGCGATGCTGCTCAAACAGATGCGCGCAGACTTCTTCGCTCATACCGATGCCGTCATCTTCGACGATGATCTCCAGACCGTCATCGGTCTCGAAAGCCCTAACACGAATAGAAAGCGGCTCGGTCTCGCGCTGCGCGTGCTTGATGCAGTTTTCGAGCAGCGGCTGCAAGATAAACGGCGGCACCATGCTGTCGCGCACCTCAAAGTCGATATCGACCGAGACGCGCAGACGGCCGTCGCCATACCGGGCCTGCATAAGGTTGATGTAACGAGTGCCCTGTTCCACCTCGTGCTCGAGCGTTGTGAGGGTATCGGAATCGGACAGTGTCTGACGGTAGTAATTGGAAAAGTCGATGAGCAGCGACCTGGCCTTGTCCGGCTCGGTACGCACGAGCGACACGATGGTGCTGATGGTGTTAAACAGAAAATGAGGATCGACCTGCGATTGCAAGGCGCGCAGCTCCACGCGAGCTGTAAGCTCGTCCTGGCGCTCGAGCTCAAAGCTCGCAAGCTGCGTGGAAATGAGGTCGGCAAAGCCCGAGGCAAGCGCCGTCTGGCGCATATCGATGCTGCTCAGACGGGGATAATACAGCTCAAGCGTGCCCACGCAATGCCCGCGCACGGTAAGCGGTGCGACAATGCCGGCGCGCAGGCGCGGAAAGTAGCCACCCGTCTCATTGGAAGCGTCACGCGAAAACACGCTCTGCTCGCCGGACTCGATCACGTTGAGCGTGGTCTTGAGCACAACCGGGGTGCCGGCAGGGCACTTTGCCGAGTCCTCGCCCCAGCTTGCCAACACCTGTTTGCCATCGGTAAAGCAGATGGCAGAGGCGATGGTCTCGGACAGGATAATTTTAGAGGCGCCCAGGGCCGCTTCGGGCGTAAGGCCGCGCGACGTGTAGGCGAATATTTTTGATGCGATGGCGAGCGTACGGTCGGTTGCGCTCGATGTGAGGTCGTCGGGGACCACAAAGACATACGAGAAAAAGAAGCACAGCATGACCAGGCCGGCAATAACGACAACGCCCGGAACGGGATTGGGATTATCGGTTAAATCCCAGATAAGCAGTAGGATAAGCGCCGGAACGACAATACCGAGCAGGATGGCCTGAACCACATGCTGGGCCGTACGAAAGACCTTGGTAGAGTTGTAGCTCTTGCCCAGAATCAGCCTGTTTAAATCCACCGTCATCCCCTCTTGTCCTTAGCACCCATAGCAATAAAGAGGGCCGCAAGCGACCCTCTCCATTGCATTATGCAATCAAAAACTGTGTTTTACATCAAGCCATCGACAAACGGTATCTTAGGCGCTGTATTTGTTAGCCTCACCAAAAGTGCCAGCCTCGACGATCCAGCCATCCTTCATGATGACGTCCATGTTGTCGGTGTTGAGCACGTGGATGTCGGCGGCGACGTCACCGTTGACAACCAGCAGGTCGGCGCACTTGCCGGCCTCGATGGAACCGGTCTCGTCCTCGATGTGGCACATCTTGGCACCGTTGAGGGTGGCGCAGGTGATGGTCTCGACCGGAGTGAAGCCGATCTTGTCGACGAACTCGTACATCTCCTCGATGGAGCAGGTGCCGTACGGGGTGACGAAGGAGAAGGAGTCGGAGCCGATCGTCATGACGACGCCGCGCTTCTTGGCCTCGCGCAGGCAGTCGTAGTTGCGCTGCAGCTCCTTCTCGACCAGGGTGCCCTCGTACTTGTCGTGCAGCTCGGGGACGTAGACGGGCGGATAGGTGGCGTACCAGGTGGGCAGGAAGGCGATCGTCGGGGTGAAGAAGGTGCCCTGCTCGGCCATGAGGTCCATGGTGCGCTCATCGATATCGAAGCCGTGAATCAGCTGCTCGCAGCCAAAGCGAACGGAGTCGTAGGCGGCGGCGTGGTTGTTGTAGCAGTGACTCCACACGGGGATGCCGACCATCTTTGCCTCTTCGACCACGGCCTGGATCTCCTCGGAGCAATAGTGCTGGTCGCGACCGGAATCCCAACGCCAGATGCCGCCACCGGTAGCCCAGATCTTGATGGCATCGGGGTTCTCGCGCAGGCGACGACGGACGGCCTTGCGCAGATCCCAAGGACCGTCGACCTGATCGCCCCAGGGGTGCGATTCCTTGTTGAGCTCCTGGCTGCAGTGGTGGGAGTCGCCGTGGCCGGCAACGCGGCAGAAGCCAAGGCCGGTGGCCAGAACGCGCGGGCCCTTGAAGACGCCCTTGTCGATGCAGTCACGGATCTGGATACCAAAGCGGCCGATCTCGCAGACGGTGGTGAGGCCGTGGGTGAGGCAGTCGTAGGCCTGCTTGACGGCGACGGCCTGCTTCTCGAGAAGCGGCTGCATGACCCAATCGGTGTCATCGTCGGTCAGGTTGCCCGAGAAGTGCAGGTGGGTGTCGATCAGGCCGGGAAGGACGGTCTTGCCGGCGGCGTCGATGACCTCAACGCCCTCGGGAAGGTCCTGCATGGCGCCGGCGTACTCGATCTTGCCGTTGTCGTCGACGAGAACGAGGGGGTTCTCGACCGGCTCGGCACCGGTACCGTCGATGAGCTTGCCGCCAACGATTGCATACTTAGTGGACATGGTTCCTCCTTATGGATCCATATAGTGGGCGAGGCCATGTTGGGTTATGGCCTCACAAAGCTACCCAAGTGGTGCCGGGTTCGGTGCGCGGAAGAGAGGGGTCCGCGCACCCGATCCGCCCCGGCTAGGCGTTATTTTTTGCGGGAATTGGTAAAGGCCATAAGAGCCAGGCCAATGGCCAGCCAGCCGATCACGATGCTCCACTCCACCATGTTGAGGGAGGCGGGAGAGAACGGAATCACGAGCAGCCCGATGATGACGGCGCAGGCAGCGACAGCGAGGCAGATGCCAAACTTGCCGCCGGGCACCTCGTAGGGACGAGGCAGGTCGGGCTCGGTGAAGCGCATGCGCAGGCAAGCGAGGGCGACCATGCCGCAGGAGAAGATGAAGGCGAGGGCCGACACGTTGGTCAGAGGAATGAGCATGTTCTTGCCCAGGAACGGACCGATGACGGTGATGACGCCCAGGACGACGCAGGCGAGCTTGGGAGCGCCGGACTTGGGATCGACCTCGGCGAACTTCTCGGGCAGCTGGCCCTTGCGGCCCATGGCGAGCATGATGCGGCTCGTGGCGCCGTAGAAGGAGTTCATCGGGCCCATGGGTCCAAGCGTGGCGATGACGAGCATGGCCAGGTACAGAAGCATGTTGATGCCCTTGAGGCAGGCAAGCGCGGGAACCGGGCTCTTAACAAACTCATGCCAGTCGAGGATGGTGCCGAACGAGTAGATGCAGACCATGTAGAAGCCGCCTGCGGCCAGCAGGGCCAGGGAGATGATCTTGCCGAACTTGTTCCAGTTGAGGCCCTCGGCTGCTTCCTCAGCCTGCTGAGGAATGGTGTCGAAACCGGCGTAGAAGAACGGGGTCAGAACCAGGACCGACACGATGCCGGCGAACAGGCTGGTGCCCTCGGTAGCGGGCTTGCCGCCACCAGCGCCGGTGACCTGGGAGAACACGGGCATGGCGTGTTCCGGCGAACCGGTGAACAGCGAGACGCCCATGGCGAGCAGCATGCCGCAGAGCAGGGCCTTGGTCAGGAAGGCCTGGAGCTTGGCGGCCGAGCTGGCACCGCGGAAGTTGAGGAAGATGACGTAGACTGCAAAGCCGAGCGCGATCAGCGTCGGGAACAGGTAAACGTCGGCGCCCAGGATGGTATAGAGCTTGACGGCACGCAGCCACTCAAGACCGGGCAGGCTGCCGAACATCTCGGACACGAGGGTCGAGATAGCGATTGCCTCCCACGGGCACAGGATGCCGTTGCCCAGGGCCAGGAGCCAACCGGTGATATAGCTCAGCGTACGGCCAAAGCTACGATCGACATACTCGACGATGCCGCCCGAGATGGGGATAGCAGCCGTGAGCTCACCGAAAACAGCTCCGACGGGCACGAGAAAGATTGCACCCAAGAGGAATGCGATCATAGCGGGAATGGGACCGCCGCCCACGACCATCCAGTCGCCGACCTGCAGAACCCAGCCAGTTCCGATGATGGCACCGAAACCGATGGTGAAGAAGTTCCAGAGCGAAAGCGTTTTCTTCATGCCGCCGTTACCTTCGACTGCAACTTCTGCGTTCTTGTCCGCCATTGTTCCCCTCCTTTCCTTATTGACGCCTCTTTGGCGTCACCCCTTGCGCGGTCTGTTTTGCCGCGCGCTTTTATTTCGTGGCTTTACAATACGGCCTTGGCACAGCAGCGCCGCTTGTGGCTCGACCGAAGGCAGAACTGCAAAACGAGCGGCGCCGTTTTTGGGACGAACGGCACGGTTTGCCGCTCATTGTTGTCGCCCGTCCGACGGGCGTACGCTCATCGGACGCATATAGAGATGTTTTTGAGGCCGTGTGTTTTGCGCCTTTCGTACCGTTTACCGAGCTTTTGACGCGCGGACCCATTTGTTGCACATCTTTTTTGTAGGATAGACAGGTTATACATGAGACAAGGCGGTACGAATGGCATACGGATACAACGACGGTGATCAACGGCGACAAAGCGTTCGCCTTGCTGGCCGCACCACGCCGACGCCCAGAAGTGCCACGAGCAGCAATCCGCAACGCCCTCAAGAGCAACCCAGGCCTTCGTCTCGGCAGCAGACAAACAGAACACGGCAGAGTGGCCGTCCGAGCACGGGCACAAGCGCACAGCAAGATAGCCGCTTGGGCGCGCGCACTCGACAGCGCCAAGCCGAGGTTCCGCAACTGCGCCGCAACGGCGCACGTCAGCCCGGCAGCCATATCAACCGCTTCTTTTCGCATCCCCAAGGCGGACGCGACGGCAAGCCCTACCGCTCGACATCGTACGTGAATGCCCCCGCCCTGCCGGCTCGTCGGCTTTGCCTCGCACTGTGCTCTATCCTCATCTGTCTGGTCTTTGTGCTTATGAGCTCCTGTATGTCCCACGGCTCGGCCGGTCTCGAGCCCACCGCCGAGGACAAGCTGCTCAAGGCCCCCGTCGCGCCCGGTTATTCTTTCGCCTTTTCGACCCCGCGCTCGCAATGGCAAGCCGGCACGATGCCCCATATCTATCAGATCGACCCTGCATGGTCGGAGCTGCCTTACGCCGGCGGTACCATCCGCCAAAATGCTTGCGGGCCTACGTGCCTCACCATGGTCTATATCTTTAAGACGGGACGCACCGATATGACTCCCGTCGATATGTGCGCGCTTTCCGAGGCAGGCAACTATGCCCCCACCGGCGCCACCGAATGGTCATTTATGACGCGCGGCGCATGGCAGCTGGGCCTTAACGCAACGGAGCTCCATATCGATCGCAGCTCTATCACCCAGGCGCTGCGCTCGGGTGCGCCCATTATCGCATCGGTTCGTCCCGGCACCTTTACCAGTGTTGGACACTATATCGTGCTCTGGGGCATCGACGATGCCGATCAAGTGGGAGTCTACGACCCCAACTCGGCCAGCCGCAGCGCCCGTCGCTGGGGTGTCGTAGAAGTCCTCAACGAAATCGAAGCCATGTGGGCCTACTACTAGTCATTGGGCACTCATTGCACTCATTGGGGACAGACTTAAATGAGTGGCCCCAGACTGCCCGGAACTGCCGGCACGGAAGGCGCATCCCGCTTTGAAGTTCGATAGCGGGATGCGCTTTCCGTTAGCGGCCTGCTTGGGAAACTGAGAGCCACTTTTCGGCATATTTCCGGGATGCATTTTCCGGTTGAGGGCCTCAAAGGAAACTGCACCCGTTTTGGACTACTCATTTAAGTCTGTCCCCAATGACTAGGTGAATAGCAAAAGCCCCGCAGTCGGAGCGGACTGCGGGGTTCATGAAGAGAGGCTAGTTTGCGGGCGCTTTGCCTGGCGCCCACGAGAGAGGCAACAGAGTAGAGACTACTCGTGGATGCGGGTACCGGAGAGGCCGGCCATGGTCTCGGCAGCCTTGTCCAGAGCACCGATGATGCAGGTGCGGCCCTTGCGGGAGCGGGCGAACTTGATGGCAGCGCGGACCTTGGGCTCCATGGAACCCTTGCCGAACTGGCCCTCGTCGGCCAGGCGCTCGGCCTCGTCGGCGGTGATGTCCTCGAGCTCCTCCTGGTTGGGCTTGCCGAAGTTGATGGCGACATGCTCGACGGCGGTCAGCAGGAACAGGACGTCGGCGTCGCAGTCCTCGGCCAGCAGCTCGCCGCCCAGGTCCTTGTCGATGACGGCGGGAACGCCCTTGTAGCAGCCCTTGTTCTCGTAGTCGCGGACGACGGGGATGCCGCCGCCACCGCAGGCGATGACGATGAACTCGTTGTCGAGCAGGTTGAGGATGGAGTCGGCCTCGACGATCTTCTTGGGATCGGGGGAGGCGACGACGCGACGCCAGCCGCGGCCGGAATCCTCGACGAAGACCTTGGAGGGGTCCTCGGCCATGAACTCCTTGGCCTGCTCCTCGGTGTAGAAGGGGCCGATCGGCTTGGTCGGGTTCTTGAACGCGGGATCGTCGGGATCGCACTCGATCTGGGTGACGACGGTGGCGGCGTGCCAGCGCTTATAGCGCTTGTGCATCTCGCGGCCGATGCCCTGCTGCAGGTGATAGCCGATGTAGCCCTGGGACATGGCGCCGCACTCGGGCAGCGGCATCTCGGGGGTGCCGATGGCGTCGTGGGCGGCGGCGAAGGCGTTCTGGATCATGCCGACCTGCGGGCCGTTGCCGTGGGTGATGATGATCTCGTTGCCCTGCTCGATCAGGCCGAGAAGAGCGTGAGCGGTGTTGCTCACGGCCTCGATCTGCTCAACGGGGTTGTTGCCGAGGGCGTTGCCGCCAAGGGCGACGACAATACGATCGGGCTTGCCAAGAGGCTTAGACATTGCTGGAATCCTTTCTGTAAAAGGCCTACAACCCATTAATAACCCGCGTCCGTGCAATACGCGAGTTTATTAAGGTTTATATTCTCTTTATCGCTCATTTTATTCATTTTGAAAATAGCGGAACGGTGAACGGTCGTTTTTGTCCGCTCAGCGTACAGAACTCCAGCTCAGACATATCTACGTAATTTACGTGCGACTTTATTTAAATGAAGCGAGGATTATGTCGGATTATGCAAACTACATCTCTGCTAAACACAAAACGGACAGCGCAATATCTTACTCGCGCTATACGAGATTCTATGCACTTATAAGTCGAGTATGCACCCCTGCAAAAACAAGGGGCTTTTCATCCAGCAAAAGGAATAAAGAAGCGCTCCGAAAAGGCGGCAACAGCCAAGTCCCCCATCCATCCCCAAAGTGGCGCGAGGTTTCGCGGCAAAGCCGCGAAACAGCGAAGGGACGGAATACCCGGCCAACTACGTCCTTCATCCGCCCACACAATCTGAGGACGTAGTCGTAGCAGGATCTGAGGGCTGACCTTCGCGGACACTCCGCAGGACGAAAGAACCCCCGCCGCACGTAGTGCGCAGCGGGGGTTCTTTCATGTCCGAGGACGTCCGCGAAGGTCAGCCCTCAGATCCTGCGGTGAGAGACCTAGGCCTCGTTGTACACCGTCTTGAGCTTCAGCAGGTGCTGATAGCGGTCCATAGCGGCCTGCTCATTCTCCTTGAAGAGCTCCTCGGCGCGCTCGGGGAAGGAACGCGTCAGCGAAGCGTAACGGGCCTCGTTCATCAGGAACTCCTGATAACCGCCCGCGGGCTCCTTGGAATCGAGCGAGAACTTCTTGCCGGCAGCAGCCTCGGGGTTGAAGCGGAAGAGGTTCCAGTAACCGCACTCGACAGCCTTCTTCATCTCGGCCTGGCAGTTCTGCATGCCACCCTTCTTGATGGAGTGCATCTCGCAGGGGCTGTAGCCGATGATGAGGGACGGGCCGTCGTAGGCCTCGGCCTCGTGAATGGCCTTGAGGGTCTGAGCCGGGTTGGCGCCCATGGCGACCTGCGCCACGTAAACGTAGCCGTAGCTCATGGCGATCTCGGCCAGGGACTTCTTCTTGGTCACCTTACCGGCAGCGGCGAACTGAGCGACCTGGCCCAGGTTCGAGGCCTTGGAGGCCTGACCGCCGGTGTTGGAGTAGACCTCGGTGTCGAAGACGAAGACGTTGACGTTGTGGCCGGAAGCCAGGACGTGGTCCAGGCCACCGAAGCCGATGTCATAGGCCCAGCCGTCGCCGCCGAAGATCCAGAAGGACTTCTTGGTGAGGTAAGCCTTGTCGGCGAGGATCGCCTTGGAAGCGTCGCAGCCGCACTTCTCGAGCTCGGCAACGTAGGCAGCGGCAGCGGCCTTGGAGGCCTCGGCGTCGTTGACGGAGTCGATCCAAGCCTGGCCGGCGGCCTTGAGCTCATCGGACGGACCATCGGCAGCGATGATGTCCTGGGTAGCGGCGATCAGCTTCTTCTGGACGGCCTCGTAACCGACGGCCATGCCCAGACCGTGCTCGGCATTGTCCTCGAACAGGGAGTTGTTCCACGCCGGGCCGTGACCGTCCTTGTCCTTGCAGTAAGGAGCGGTGGCAGCGGGGTTGCCCCAAATGGAGGAGCAGCCGGTGGCGTTGGAAATGAACATGCGGTCGCCGGCGACCTGGGTCACCAGACGTGCATAGGCGGTCTCGGCGCAGCCGGCGCAGGAGCCGGAGAACTCCAGGTAGGGCTGCTTAAACTGGCTGCCCTTGACGTTGGCCGCGATGAGCTCCTTCTTCTCGGAGACGTTCTCGACCATATAGTCCCAAACGGGCTGCTGGTCCATCTCCTGCTCGGTGGGAACCATCTCGAGGGCGCCCTTGGGGCAAACCTTGACGCAGTTGGTGCAACCCATGCAGTCGAGTGGGGACACAGCCATGGTGAACTTCATGCCCTTGGCCTTGGGGCCCATGGCGTCGAGCGTGCGGGTAGCCTCGGGCGCGGCGGCAGCCTCGTCCTCGGTCATCGCGAACGGACGGATGGTGGCATGCGGGCACACGTAGGCGCACTGGTTGCACTGGATGCACTTGGTCTCATCCCAGTGGGGAACGACCACGGCGACGCCGCGCTTCTCGTATGCGGAGGCGCCCAGCTCAAACTGGCCGTCGGCGCAATCGACGAAGGCGGAAACAGGCAGGCTGTCGCCGTCCATGCGATCGATGGGCTCGAGCAGGTTCTTGACCTGCTGGGCGATAGCGGACTTGGTCTCCTCGGAGAGCTCGACGGGAGCGACATCCTCGGCGGTAGCCCAGTCGGCCGGAACCTCGAACTTACGGAAAGCGGTAGCGCCGGCATCGATGGCCTTGTGGTTGGCGTCGACGATGGCCTGGCCCTTCTTCATGTAGGACTTGGTAGCCGCGTCCTTCATGTACTGCAGGGCGTCCTCGGCGGGCAGGACCTTGGCCAGCGCGAAGAAGGCGGACTGGAGCACCGTGTTGGTGCGCTTGCCCATGCCGACCTTGGCGGCCAGGTCGATAGCGTCAATCAGGTAAACGTTGACGTTGTTGTTCGCGATGTAGCGCTTGGCCACGGCGGGCATGTGCTCGGCGAACTCCTCGTCGCTCCACTGGCAGTTGACCAGGAAGGTGCCGCCCGGCTTGACGTCGCGGACCATCTTGAAGCCCTTAACGATGTAGCTGGGGTTGTGGCAAGCGACAAAGTCGGCCTTGGTCACGTAGTACGGCGAACGGATCGGAGAATCGCCAAAGCGCAGGTGCGAGACGGTGACGCCGCCGGTCTTCTTGGAGTCGTACTGGAAGTAGGCCTGGACGTACTTGTCG
Organism: uncultured Collinsella sp.; assembly: GCA_959596495.1. Taxonomy (GTDB): domain Bacteria; phylum Actinomycetota; class Coriobacteriia; order Coriobacteriales; family Coriobacteriaceae; genus Collinsella. The sequence goes on from CAUFXK010000005.1 coordinate 17,400, forward strand.
GTGTGGTCGCCGATGATCTTAATCGAGTTCTTGTTGGCGCCGACGGTACCGTCGCCACCCAGACCCCAGAACTTGCACTCGATGGTGCCGGGGGCTGCGGTGTTGGGCGCATCCTCGGCCTCGGGCAGGCTCAGGTTGGTTACGTCATCGACAATGCCGATGGTGAACTCGCGCTTGGGCTCGTCCTTCTTGAGCTCCTCGAAGACAGCGAACGCAGACGCGGGAGGCGTGTCCTTGCTGCCCAGGCCGTAACGGCCGCCGACGACCTTGATGCCCGTCTTGCCGGCCTCGTAGAGAGCGGAGACGACGTCCTGGTAGAGCGGCTCGCCGATGGAACCCGGCTCCTTGGTACGGTCCATGACGGCGATCTTCTGGACGGTCTCGGGGAGAACGTCGACGAAGTGCTTGATGGAGAACGGACGGAACAGACGAACCTTGACCAGGCCGACCTTCTCGCCGTGAGCGTTGAGGTAGTCGATGACTTCCTCGAGCACGTCGCAGAAGGAGCCCATGCACACGACGACGCGGTCGGCATCGGGAGCGCCGTAGTAGTTGAACAGGCCGTAATCGGTGCCGAGCTTCTCGTTGATCTTCTTCATGTAGCCCTCGACGACGGCGGGAAGCTCGTCGTAGACCTTGTTGCAGGCCTCACGGTTCTGGAAGAAGATATCGCCGTTCTCGTGGCTGCCGCGGGTGTGCGGGTGCTCAGGGTTGAGCGCATGATCGCGGAAAGCCTGGACGGCGTCCATGTCGCACATCTCGGCCAGATCCTTGTAGTCCCACATGGCGACCTTCTGGATCTCGTGGCTGGTGCGGAAGCCGTCGAAGAAGTTAAGGAACGGGGTCTTACCCTCGATGGCGGCAAGGTGAGCCACCGGCGAGAGGTCCATGACCTCCTGGACGTTGCCCTCGGCGAGCATGGCGAAGCCGGTCTGACGACAGGCCATGACGTCGGAGTGATCGCCAAAAATGTTCAGGGCGTGGGAAGCGACGCAACGCGCGGAGACGTGGAAGACGCCCGGGAGCTGCTCGCCCGCGATCTTGTACATGTTCGGGATCATCAGGAGCAGACCCTGAGAAGCCGTGTAGGTGGTGGTCAGAGCACCGGCGCCCAGCGAACCGTGAACAGTACCGGCTGCACCTGCCTCGGACTCCATCTCGACGACCTTGACCGGGGTGCCGAAGATGTTCTTGCGACCCTGGGCCGCCCACTGGTCGACATGGTCGGCCATCGGGCTGGACGGCGTAATGGGATAGATTCCCGCTACCTCGGTGTACGCATACGAAACATATGCGGCCGCCTCGTTGCCGTCCATAGACTTAAACTTACGCGCCATATACCCCTCTCCTCTCATATAGGTATACAGGCCCCGGCGATCGCCGGGATGTTGGCGTGATGGGATTTTCGTTGTTGCTTCCGATCATCTGGTAGGCGGACTCAGCGGCAGGTACATGGCGTGGAGAGAAGGCATGCCGAGGCGAGGAGGGCTGCACGCGCTCCACAGGCCCAGCTACCCGTCTTGCACATGACCGAGTGCCGCAAAGACCGCATGCCGGATGCTCCCGGGCACGCCCCGGCGATGGGAAGCGCCCGCAACGGAAATCCGCATGCGGGTTTATTGTACCCCGCCGCCAAGCCATATTTCGACAAATATAGGTGGGCGGTAAAGGTTTACCTTAGGTGACTGCCAAGGGGCGAGATGGCCCCTCGGACGGAAAAGTCGCAGCCTGCATCGAGAGTGGATAATCTCCCACTTTTTGCCTGTATCTTGACCAAAAGTGGGAGATTATCCACTCTCATGGGTTGTGCGTCCGAAAATCCTCTCTCGTGCGTCCGGAAATCCACTCTCGTTTCTCTATCGCCGACCACACGGCAGTTGCGGTGAAATGGGGACTGTTTTTGCCGGTCGCGGCCTTAAACAGTCCCTATTTCACCGCAACTTATTTAGGAGATGAGTTAGAGAGCGCCGAGGAGGATGGCGTAGGTGGTGGATTCGCCGAGCTTGAGCTCGTCACCGGGGTTGAGCTGAGCGGAGCGGCCAGGCTCGACCTGGGTGCAGACGTTCGTCGCGCCGTTTACCACCACGGTTCCGTTGGTGGACGACAGATCCTCGACGTACCAGGTATTTTGGTCATCGCACCACACGTGGGCATGGCGAGCCGAAACGTCATCGCCCACATCGGTGATATCGCCTTCCCCCGTCGCCAGCGCACCGATCTCCACGCCCTGCTCACTCGGCTGAATCCAGCGCGGAGCGCTCACCACGTAGCCGTTTTGCACGCGAAGCAGGCCCAGCGGATGCGCAGGCGCCGCCTCGTGATCGCCCGTGACCGTCGAGGTGCTCAGCGAGCGCGGCGTCGACGTGGCGCCGCCGCAGGTCGCATGAGCGTAGTCGATGGCATAGGTCACCGAGGATCGAACATCTGCCGAGCAACCGACGGCTACAAACAGCACCAGCACGGCCTCGGCACGTTCGGCGGGCATAAGCTCCGCCGCCTGCGACAGGCGCTCGACCGCATTGCGGTAGAGGCTCGTATCCTGATGGCATTCCTCGAGCGCCCGCACCATGGGCTCGCCAGCGGGCCCGCACACCATGTTGATCACCGCCGTGGCATTCATGGGATTGCGGCGGCGCAGGGCCAGATGCGACATGATGCGCGCGGCCGAGGTGCCGTAATCGGCAAAATAGCGCTCCTGCAGCGTGCCGACCGGAGCGCGCACGATAAAACGCGAGACCCAGGAGCGATCGGCGGCGCGGCTCTGTGGACTACGGCCGTCGGCGAGCGGGCGGCTCGAGAGCACCAGGCCGCACAGTTCGATATGGCTCAGGTGCGCTGCGCGCTTAAAGATGTCAAACATTGCCCCGCACGGGGTGAGCTCAGCTTGAGAAGCCATGGCTTAGCCCTCCTTGGTCGCAGAGATAGTGTCGGATACTTCGGCCGGCCCGCCAAAGGCGCGAACAGCCGCGGCTCCGCCGGCAAGCGGCGTCGCCATGGGAATTTTCGCACGTCGTGCTGACACGACGGGAAGCTCAAAGGCAAACCCCATCGCCAGCAAAAACCACGTGAGCGCGTATGTTGCAATTAAGGCGGCGACAAGGCCGCTCGCTACGGCGCGCTGGGAAAACACGGTGCATGCAACCGCGATGAGCACCGGAACCTCGCAGGCAGAAAGTGCCAGCACGCCATGCAGGAACCCCGCGCGGCGATTGCGCGCCAAGGCTCCGACGGCAATGCCCGCCACGCTCGGCAGCGCCAACGCCAGCACGGCGACGATGCCCGGCAGTGTGCCGGACCACGAAATGTGCCCCACGGCAACCGTCATACGAGCACCCGACGCCAGCAGCGCCGCCGACACCACCACAACGGCCCATACGAGGCCGCAGACAGCCGCAGCGCCAATCATCGCAGCGCGACGGACCGCGCGACCGGACGCGTCCATGGGACAGGGCATGAGCGGCTCGGCGCGAAGCGAGCGGGCGACATTTTGCGCATAGTGGTCGCAAAATGCCGAGAGCGCCGCCTCCACCGCAGCCGGCTCGGGACGATCTTTTTGATGGCTGGACAGACAGGCCATCACCACGTCGAACAGCTGGGCATCGACAAACGCCAACGCATCGCGTAGCTCCTCGGAATCCGGCTCAAGCCCCAGCTGCTGGGCCTGCTCGGCCGCGGCGAGCGCCACATCGGGCTCACGACGAAGCAGCTGAGTCAAATCGCAACCGGGTGCATGGGCACCAATGGGATAGTCGGGCAGCGTGTCCATCTTGAGACGGTAGGGGCTGGCGATGTCGCGCGTCTTTTTGCGCGAACCCGAGGTGCCCGAAGCGCTCGGCGCGGCTTCGTATGGCGCGACGCCGGCAATGAGCTCGTAAACCGTGCTTGCCGTGGCATAGACGTCGATCGCCGGCGACATACGCAAAGCGCGCAGGTCGGGAATATCGTCGGTGAGCATCTCGGGCGGGGCGTAGGCAACCGTCGCGCGACGCAGCGTGGCATAGCGCTCCGTAAACGACGCCTTGCCGCCGGTACCGGCCACGGCCGACGCAGGCTCAAGCGCCAGCGACGAGCCAAAATCGATCAGGCACAGGTCAAAGGTGCCCTCGGCAAGCTGCCGGTCAAGCGGTAGACGCGCCGTACGCACCATAATATTAGCGGGCGAGATATCGCGATGGACAAAGCCCTCCCCCACCAGGCTCATGCGGCAGAGCAGGTCGAACAGGTCACGCCCCAAGCGCGCCGCCACAAGCGGCGATAGGCGGCCGGCATCGTCCACGGCAAGTCGCGAACGCAAGCGGGCAAGCGTCTCGCCCTCGACCCATTCCATGACAATTACAGGCACACCGTCAACCTCGCCCCAGCCATAGAGGCGGGGAAAACCCTTAAGGCCCGAAAGGGCGCGATGGCATTCATATTCCTCGCGAAACGCCGCTTTGAACTTGGCGACCAGCGCCTCATGAGCGGCGGCATCGTCAAACTCATCGCGCGTCGGCAAGATGAGCTGTTTGAGTGCCACGGCCTCGCCTTGGGCGTTGATGGCACGCGTCACGCGGCCGATACCGCCACGGCGCATGGTGGCATCGTCGGCAAACAGTATCGTAAAACGACGCAGGTAGGCAGGCAGTTCGTCCTGACCGAGCGCAATGGCCGGCTCAAACCCGTCGACACGCGCCAGGCGCAGGCCGACCATGGGATCGCGACCGAGCGATTGTGGTGTGGTGGATGCAAGATCGGTCATCATAGGGCAAGCGCCGCCACGTTATTCTTGAAGTTACCGAGTGCGACGTCATCATCGCCGTAATGGCCGACCCATTGACATAGGTTGGTGTAACAGCCCCACAGATTGGCATACTGCTGATACCACTTTGACCGGGGCGAGAATGTCTGACGACCGAACTCGGCTCGAATGACAAACATCTCCCCGACCAGGCTGTCGCACGGCCTGGGATCTCCCGTAGAGTTATAGGTCGAAACCACGTCATTGGCGCGAGAAACATAGCCGTCGAGCATGTTGTACTTGGTCACAAGCCAACTGTGAATGCTCTCTTCCTCAGCAGCGGAAAGGCCACCGGAGTTTGCATCGCTGTCAGTGTTGCCGCCCGTCGAACCGCCATTTCCAGACCCTCCGGCAGAGGAGCCCGACCCAGAACCGCCGCCCGAACTCGACGAATCCGAGCCGGAGCCAGAAGTATCCGAGCTACCGGGCTTTCCGGACTGCTGGGCGTCCTGCTCCTTCTGCTGCTCGACCTTATTCACCGTTGCCGCCACGCTATTGTTGGACAACCGATCGATGATCTTGGTGTTGGTGAGCACGATGGTTTTGCCATTGGCAAGCGTGACTTCGTTGTCCGGGGCCTCGGCGCCGTCCGCGTCGCCGGTGCCAAACACAATATGCGCGACCACACTTGCCCAAGCATATCCAGTCGTGGTCCCCAGGTCACTTTTGACCTCATGCCCCACGCGCGGTTCGCGTGCGGCATGTGCCTGCATCATGGACGGCACGGTCATGCCATAGGCAGAAACGCCAGCTATGACCAGCACCAGCGAGCAAGACAGCAGTGCGTACGCCCGCGGCGCCAAGCCCAGTCGGCGTCGCATGCGCACCGCGGCGCCGCGCTTTGTCTGAGTGCCACCGGGCCGCATGCGTTCTCCTCCAACAAAAACACGCCGCTCGGGAGCGGCGCATTCATTCGAATCCATATTTGAGTGTATCAGCGAACCCAAAAGGTTGCGCAACGAATGGGCAAATTAAGGATGCGAGTGGAAGCATCCATGCGATAAGCGGATACAAAGCATCTTTGTTGCACAACAAACTTACAGTCGCACGGGGAAATTATGGCTACCCCGTGCGTCGCGATGAAGACATACGGCAGGAGCAGGCTCGCCACCTAAATCGTGCGACGGGCCTCGATGGCGCGCCCAAGCGTAAGCTCGTCGGCATACTCCAGGTCGCCGCCCACGGGAAGGCCGCTCGCCAGACGCGATACCTCAACGCCCAGCGGCTTGATAGTGCGGGCCAGGTAGCTCGCCGTGGTCTCGCCCTCGATATTGGGGTTGGTGGCGATGATGACCTCGTGGATGTCCTCGTGGCCCAAGCGTGCCAGCAGCTCACGAATGTGCAACTGCTCGGGACCAATCTTGTCCATGGGACTGATCACGCCGCCCAATACGTGGTAGAGACCGTGGTAGCTGCCCGTGCGCTCAATCGCCTGGACATCGCGCGGCTCGCCCACCACGCAAATGCGAGTGGTATCGCGCATCGAATCCTGGCAGATGGAGCACTCGTCGGCCGTGGCGTAGTTAAAGCAGCGGCTGCAAAAGTGAACCTCCTGCTTAACCTCCAGGATAGCCTCGGCCAGGCGGCGCGCCTCCTCGGCATCGGCCTCGAGCAGGTAATAGGCGATGCGCTGGGCCGACTTGGGACCAATGCCCGGCAGGCGGCCCAGCTCATCGAGCAGTTTTTGCAGACTGTGATTCGCACTCATATATATGCGTGTCTTAGAACGGCATGCCCGGGATGTTGAGGCCGCCGGTGATGGCGCCCATCTGCTTATTGGCGAGCTCGTTGACGCCGCGAACGGCCTCGTTGACGGCAGCCATGATCATGTCCTGCAGCATATCGACGTCCTCGGGATCGAGCGCATCGGGATCAATAGTGAGGTTGACGAGCTCCATCTCGCCGTTAACGGTCACCTTGACCATGCCGCCGCCGGCAGAAGCGTCGACGGTCTGGGACTTGAGGTTCTCCTGCGCGGCGGCAAGCTGCTCCTGCATCTTGCGGGCCTGCTTCATCATCTGCTGCATGTTCATACCGGCCATGATGGCTCCTTTGCGTGCGGCCGCGCAACGAGCTGCAAGGGCAGTCGGGACGCGGCGGGTCTTTCAAACTCAAAAATCGTACCACGGCGCGAGGCAAGCGAGCGGGGCGGTCGTGCTACCTCAGTCGATATACATGCCCTGGAGTGCAAGCCGCGCCCAAAGATTATGCAAAGTTGAATAATTCGCATCTGCATAAATGTCTCAAATTAAATCTAGCAGGGCCGGAACCCGGCATTTTCTGCATCCAGCTAGATAGCAAAATGCTAAACCGCCGCTCGAGGTGGCGCTCATGACGGCATGGTAAAATTTGATTGTCAAAGATCGCAATTTGGAGGTGCCCCATGAATGCCCCCGACGCGCTCCAAAACATCCGCTCAAAACACCCCGTTGCATATGTGGTTCTCTATCTCTTTGTCGGCTGGGCATTGCTGGTTGTCATCACCCATGCCATAGCCTTTGGAGCAGAACTGCTGATAGCCAGCTCGGACCAGCCCGTCGTCAAATGGGAAGCGGCCGATGAGTGCACCGACGGAACCCGAACCATTTACTACAACAGCCCGTCCCTCTACCAAGAGTTCAAGGTCAAGATAAAGGACTCCAAGATTGTCGATGCCGAACTGGGCTCTTTATTTACAATCGGAGCAACCGTCAACGCCGAGCAAGTCGAGTACACGGACAGCCATGCGACATATCGTATCGACCTCAGCATCCTAGGCCGACCGTCACGTGCCTGTCTGCTCGAATGCGATATACGCGGCACCACACTACACATGTCCGAAATACAGATGCGCCCGGACAAAGAGATCTCTTCTTGAGCAGCGTACCCGCCCGCACGGTTACTCCACCGGTTTGAAGATGGTGGCCTGGCCAAAGACGCTGCGGATGAGGGCTTTGGCCTCGTCCTCGGTCTGCGGGATGCTCGGGGCTGCGCCCTGGTGGCCGAAGGGACTGCCGGCGCCGGGGTTGGACTCCCAAGGGGCAGCGGGGGCGTCATCGCTTGCGGGAGCGGACGTCGCAGCTGCGGGAGCCGCGGCTGAGGCGGCAGGGCTGGGCGCAGGCACCGCGGCAGGCACGTCGAACGGAGGAAGATCCTCCCCGCCCGCATCGCCGGCAAAGCCACCGACCATGGCGTCGTCGTAGGGCACCTGCTCGGATTCCCAAGGCGCAGCCTGCGCAGACGGCTGAGCCTTGGGAGCGGACGCGCGCTTGGGCGCTCGGGGCGCGGGCTCGGTCGGGAGCTTGCCCGTGGCAGGAGCACCGGCAGGGTTGTCGGAGCGCAGCCAGGGGGCCTTAGCCAGGTCGGATGACTTGGGTGCGGGTGTGGCAGCGGGCTTGGGCGCGGGGGTCGGAGCAGCCGGTTTGGGCGCAGCAGGTTCAGGCGCCGACGGAGTCGGTGCCGCTACCGGTGCCGCTTTTGGCTGCGTCGCGCTGGCGCTCGAGGATGCAGGGACCGCCGAGGACACGGGTTGCGGGTCCGCAGATGCCGCAGCCCGTGCAGATGGAGAATGCTCCTCATGTTGAGGAGCCGGCGTGCCACCCCCATCCAGGACATAGTCGACGGTGCGACGACCGAAGACTGCACTGACTGTCGGCAAAAACACCGCCTGTGTATCAGCACGCCCGAGCATCTTGATAGCAAATGCCGTAGGGAACGAGACCGTGAGCTTAGAACCATCGTCTGCCGTAGCGCGGGCGTTCAACAGGAGAGCCGCATAAGAAGGTTGTTGGGCCTTGACGCGCTCGACGACCTCGGCCCATTTGCGCTGGAGCTCGCCGGCATCCTCGACCGCGGGGGTCTCGGCGGCGCCGGCGGCAGCAACCTGGGCGGCGCTGTTGGGCTTGAACACCGGCACGGTCGATGCCGCAGGCGCGGGAGCCGCAACGGGTTGAGGTGCAGGCGTTACAGGTTTGGGCGCCGACGCAGGAACCGCGGACTTGGGCGCAGACTGGGCCGCCGGAACAGCAGTGCCGCGGTCCCAAGGCATGCCACCCTGATGCGCGGACGTAGCAGCGGGGGCGGCAGTCGCCGCGGGAGTAGCGGCTCGGGCACCCGAAATCAGCGTCGGCTGCTGGGCAGCAGCGGGTGCGGATGCAGCAGGCGCACTCGTTTGAGCAGCAGCCACACCCGCCGGCACCGCGGCGTTGGCGACCATGGCCTCCAAGCGTGCCACGCGCTCGGCCAGGGCCTCAATGGTCAGATCGGCCTCGGGACGTGCCAGGCGCGTGCAGGCGATCTCGAGCACCAGGCGCACGTCGCTCGCGCCCCTCATCTCCAGCGCGGCATCGTCAAGCACCGTCAGCACGCGGGCCAGGCGGTCGGCCGGATGCTCGCCAAAGGCAGCGGCCTCGGCAGCAAGCGCCTCGGCCTGCTCGATCCCGCCCTCAAACAGCTCGGCACGGGCACCGGCAACGCAGGCCACATACACGTCGCGCACATGCGCCACCAGGTCGCGCGTCAGCTCAAGCAGGTCATTGCCCTCCTCGACCTGTGCGCGAATGAGCCCATAGAGCTCAGCAATATCACGCTCGGCGATGGCGCGCGCAAACTCGCCCAGAATCTGGTCCGAAACTTCGCCCAAAAGCGAGCGGGCATCGTCCGCGTGCACGGTACCGTTGCCGAAGACGCTCAGCTGCTCCAGCGTGGAGAGCGCGTCGCGCATGCCGCCCTTGGCATGACGCGCCACGATAGCCAGCGCCTCGTCGTCGTAATCGAAGCCCTCCTGCTCGCACACGTAGGACAGGCGATGCTCAATATCCTCGTTGCCGATGCGATGAAAATCGAAGCGCTGGCAGCGCGAGAGGATGGTCTCCAAAATCTTTTGCGGGTCGGTGGTGCACAGCACAAAGATCACGTGCGCCGGCGGCTCCTCGAGCGTCTTGAGCAGCGCGTTGAACGCCGCCGTCGTGAGCATGTGAACCTCGTCGATGATATAGATCTTGTACTTGCCGCGCACCGGGGCAAAGTTGACGGAGTTGATGATCTCCTCGCGCACATTGTCCACGCCCGTGCGGCTTGCGGCATCGAGCTCGTAGACATCGGGGTGGTTGCCCTCGGCGATGAGCTCGCACTCCTCACAGGTGCCGTCGGGCATGCAGCCGCTTGCACCCTCGGCGCGCGCCGCCTCGGCGTTGCGACACAGTAGCGCCTTGGCCAGAATGCGCGCCATGGTGGTCTTGCCCGTGCCGCGCGGTCCGCAGAACAGGTACGCGTGGGACAGACGCCCCTCGGTGATGGCGTGCTCGAGCGTCGAGACGATATGCTGCTGGCCCACCACGGAGTCGAAGGTGAGCGGGCGATACTTTCGGTACAACGATTCCATGGGTGCTCCCCCGGGTATACTGAGTCTTGTTGCCGCGACGGCCATGCGGTCGCACGGCATACTTCATTCATAATAACCCGTACGGCGAGCCCGCCGCGATAGGAGTCCAAAGAGCATGGCAGACGCAGAGAGCAACCTCGTTCCCTCCGAAGCAGCCGACCAGGTCGAGGTCGCGCTCGAGAAGCAGGCCGCAGCCGACGACGGCATCCTGTACCTCAACGAGTACCAGTACGAAAACGACCTGGTCACCGACTTCGCCCGCCTGGTCGCCTCACCCAGGCGTCGCGGCTCGCTGTATGTCGCCGCGGCAATTGCCGCGCTGCTCGGCATTGGCATGCTGGTGGCCGGCGGCAACTGGATCAAGTTTGGCGTCGTCCTGATCGTATTCGGCGCCTTTTTGGCCTGGTGGAGCAAAAACCTGCACCACACCCTCGCCCGCGACTTTATCGATGCCGTCGAGGCCGACGAGTCCATGGGTGGCCGCTATCGCCGCGTCGCCGCCAACGAGGACGGCCTGATGGTTTGGGGCAAGAGCGGCAAGTCGCAGTTCTTCCCGTTTGAAAAGCTCGACCACGTGCTCGACGGCGAGCGCATCTTTGTAGCCATGTTCGCCGACCAGGGCGTGACGATCCCTAAGGACACCTTTGTCCGCGGCAATGCCGAGCAGTTTGGCACCTTCCTTAAGGCGCGCATTAACAAAAAGCTCCGCATCGAGACCAAGAAGAAGAAAATGAAGGCCGAGAAGGCTGCCGCCGAGGCCAAGCGGGGCGACAAGGCCGACAAGCCCCAGGATAACAAGGGCAAGCGGCGCAAGCAGAAGAAGAGCAAGAAGAAGCGCTAGGGCCGAGCGCCACTGCGAAGGGAATCTCATCCCGCTTCAGCGTAGGATGAGGCTCCCCCAACAGGACCTTCGAGTTACTTCACTTCAAACCTTAAGAGCCTCCGCTCCGGCAGATCGGTCATCTTCATCGTATAGGCTCCGGGAAACGCTTTCTCAAAACGGACGGTTTCATAATCTTCGAAATAGTCGTTGGTGTTTTGCATCATAAATGGGACGAGCAACTCGTTTTCTGCCCCAACCTCCACGGCAAACGCAGCAGAGCCGCCAAGGACCGGCATGGCTTGCGTTATCAGATCGGTATTGACTACAAAATCATAGTTTGGCGCAGACTCCGGAACCAGATGCCAAACATACGCTTTGATTCCACCGTCGATATTATCCCTATTTCTGACACGCATCTTTACGGCGATAACGCACGTGATGTCGGCATCCTTCAGTCTCGTTTTCGTATCCACGGTGCCATATTTTGAATAATCGTCATGCGCTCGTTTGAGATACTCGCGCGGCGTGAGTAGTTCTGCTCCATCTATGCAAAACGAATACCCATCAGTCACCACATCCTTCGATCCCAGAAACGCTCCATCCATCGAGAGCCATTCGCCCTCCGCGTAATATTTCTCAGGAATGACTGTCCGATTCCTGTTAACGACGCTCACCCTCATGCCCGCAAGGCCGGTAGCAGCACAGCAAAAAAGCGCGAGCGCCGATCTTCTCGTCCACAGGGTCTTCTTCATCGCGCTCACGACCTTTCCCGAACTTCCACAACGGCACCGTCGCGCATGCAGTAAACCCGATCGGCCAGCTCCTCGAGCACCTCTCCGTCATGGCTAGACAGAAGAACCTCGCGACCCGTTGATGCCGCCATCGCCACAACACGCTTGAGCATTTCAACGCCCGCTTCGTCGAGGGCATTTGTTGGTTCATCGAGAACAAGCAGCTTCGGCTTTTCCATAATCGCCGCAGCTATCCCCAGACGCTGCTTCATCCCAAGCGAGTATGCTCGGAACTTCTTTTTTTCGTCTGCATCGAGCCCCACGAGCCGCAGGGCGGAGCGAATGTCCTCGGGGGTGGCAACGCCCTTGATTTGAGCTATGAGTTCCAGATTGTCGTAGCCAGACAGATATCCTAAAAAGGAAGGAGCCTCTATCAACATCCCAAGACTCGGCGGAAACGAGATATCAGCCCCAAGTCTTTGACCATCGATAATGATTTCGCCCTCGGTGGGTCTAATCAATCCGCAGACCGCTCGCATAAGCATGGTCTTGCCCGAACCGTTTATCCCCTGAAGCCCGACCACAGTCCCAGGGTCAACCTCGATAGACACGTTGCGCAGGACATCGTTTTTGCCCATGCGCTTCGATACGTCCCTAACGATCACGCTCATATCTTGTCCCTCTTTTCGATAAGGTCGGCCTTTCGAAACCACAGTCCACCCAACGATAGACATAACGACATAATCACAATTGAAAACAAGCCACTCGAGCCCGTCGCAATTCCTTCTTTGACGATTCCACCCCAGCGCAACAGCATCAAGGCATTTCCCAGCAGCGCCCAATGCCGCGCATATGCCGAACAGATCAGGTAGCTCATTACAACCGCAAATGAGGCTGACGGCCCAAGCACAAACCCAACCGCTGCCTGTGCAAACGCAAGCGCCTCAAAAGCAAAAAAGAGACCTATGAAAAACGGCAGCGCATCCGCCTCGCCCACTTTGAGAAACCACGGCGCCAAATTAGCCAGCTGAAGCGACTCGCCATGGATGACCGCGCTGAACGAGGCGCTCACCATCAAGCTCCAAATCACAACAGAGCAAACCACCACAAGCAGCGAAAATGCTGTTATCGCCGCCACTGAGATAAAACGCGAGACCCACCAAAGGGTTCTCGCCCGGCATCGGACAAGCGTTTGCAAACCAAACCCGTGCAACGATTCGGCGGGATAATCGAGTGTTGTATAGAGAATAAGCAGAATGAGAAATAGCCATCCTAGCGGAGGCACAAACATGACCCCGGGCCTAGGCTCAAACGGAGCAGATCCGGCAAACACGAGCGCAAGATTGTCCGCAAACCCCAAGGTATCCGTCCTGACCCCATACACAGAAGACAATCCGTAGGCGTACACCAGGTTCGCAACGGTCACTGCTGCAATCGCAATAAAGGTAATGATGTTCTTCTTCAAAACGGTCCTCAGGTCCGCGGCGACCAGCCTAAACAGCATCAGACCATCTCCCGCCTTTTCCACGCCCCAGAAAAAGCCAACGAAGCAAGGGTCAATAATATGATTTCCGCAAAACCGGCTCGAATGTCTGGCCAGTTATTCAGCGATTCCGACCTGATGCTGTTGAGGATATTGCAGTTAAACCCCACGCAAGCCATTACGCCGAAGATCCAGCCATTTGCAAAATGCCACGCAACCATTAGCAGATACGGGACAATTATCGCTTTGATTCTGCTACGAAACAAAATTGAGAAGCCAGTTACAGCCATGGATAAAGTCCCGAGCGTGACCGCATCGAACAGCGTGTATGCAAGCACATATAACAAAGGATGTGAATAAAATAGACCGGAGAAATAGCTATGTAGGTAAAGCCCTACGTAGGTCGACTCATCGACCCGAGGAAGATACGCAGGAAAAAGCATCGAGACAATCAGGAAATTGACGAGCAGAGGAATGGCAGTCACTGTAAACGCGGAGAGGAAAGCAGACAGCACCTTTACGTTCACGTATGCCTTTCTGGAAACGCGCGTGCATATCTGCATGTCATAACCACTCAAACGCTCAAAGAGGCACGACCAAGATCCGGCCAACATTGCAAGCAGGGGCAGTGCATAGAAAAACACCGACGCAGACAGTGGCGCGTTCGCGCTCACAACAATCCAGTTACCGAAGCTGCTTTCACGTGTTTGACCGAGATAGTTTTTGGCTTGCATGCCAACGCCGTAACCAAAAGAAAGAAGGTTGTGACGTTCTTTTTCCAAATTTGCCCACGGCTCCAGCGCAGCAGCTATTGCAACTGCGACTGCAATCAAGAGAGCAAAGATAAAAGCTGGGCGTCTTATCGTTTTCGACAGCTCATATCTTACGAGCCTTTGGTTCATACGTCCTCCTCCCCCTTCCGACCCAGAAAGCCGGAAGGGAGCCATTTAAAACAACTATGCGGGAAGCTTGCGGAAATGCCCGACGCAGTCGGGGCTCCATACACCAATAACAGTGCCGTAGCCAGACTCCGCCCATGCAGTCAGTCGCGCCGCAGATCGCCCGTTCTCACGGACGAGGTTATACATTTCCCACTGTCCCTTGTGATTCGAACGATACGTTCCCTGAGTACAATTCATGCTGCCGCTACCGCTTGTGTTATACGCACCGTCTGTATATAACCGAAGCGGATTTCCCGTATAACCTTGGATATCCAGATAGAGCGATGAGGAATCATCCTTTTGACGGTAGCCAGTTGCACTCGTCCCGGCACATTGAAAACTAAATGCCCTATCGGCATTGTTCGTACAGGTCGTAATTCCCGTATCGGCGTTTTGAGTAATGCTAGAAACCTGAGAGGTGTCAAACTCCTCTTGCGCGAACGATGCAGCGGGAACCCCTAGGGACAGACCCGCAGCAATCGCCAACCCGACTCCGATTCGAGTAATAGCGCTCCTTGGCTTAATCATGGCCTTCTCCAATCAAAAGCGGCTAACAATGCGTCGACGCACAGCAACCTTTGCATGAATGGAGAAAGATGTCTGTAAACACTCGCTATTGAGTTGATAATCCAGGCGTTTACACGTTATCTACCTGCGATAACAATGAAATAAGCTCTGCTTTGTTCTTGATCTTCAACTGGCGATAGGACGCGGATCGCAGCGCTTGCACCGTAGATGCAGCGTAACCGACATCCTGCGCAATGGTCTTTGTCGTTGTGCCCTCTGCCGTCATCAACAATATTCGGGCCTGAACATCGGACAGGGCGCGCGACGTAAGCAGAGCCAGCCGGCGCACGTGAGCTGCTTCGGTGGACCCGTTCGCACGGTACTTCAAGACGGCCTTCTCGTCCTCAACCGAGCGTACGAGCACGATGTGCGTAACGAGCATGGGCACAGACCAGCAAACAATCACCGTTGCCACGACGACATTGACGGCCGAACTTTGCCCCAGCAACGACGCAAGGAACAGAGGCTCGAAAACCGTCAGATCCTGCACCATGTTGAGCAAGACAACCCAGACAGGAGCCGCCGCCCCAAAGCAAAGCATCCATATCCCAAGCATTTTGCGCTGCGGGCAGCTACGCAGCACTATGTATGTGAGCAACATCCCCGTCAGCACCGCGAACCCATGGATTCGCCCCCTAGTGGCCGCATGGATTAAAGTAGCCGCACCTATTGACACCAACGGCACGATAGCCCGGACACGGGCATGCACCTTAAACGGACGCAGCCCAACAGCGAGCGAGACCGTAGATGCCACGCCGCACAGCAGGACCGGCGCAGCCATCAACGGATCGCATATACACCTCCATGCCGCGATATAGACAAAAGACCATTCCACGGCAGACAGCACCGCCCATACGCACGGGCTTCCGAGCCCAATCGCCCCATCCGTTCTAGTCAGCGCAACTTCACGATTCAGTTTTTCACCCGCGTAGTGCAGCGACAGAAGCAGTCCGAGACCCAATGCATAGCTTGCGAGAGAAAAGGCGACTGCCCGCGAAACACCGGATCCCCAATCGCTATCCGCCATTACCAAGGGGCCCGCCGCAAGGAGGATAAAAAATGTTGTGAGCAGGTATCGAAACAGCCGGCGCGTCCGAACTGATGTCAACATATCACCAGCATGCCGCTGCAGCAGACCAGGCCCTGTAGCATCACCCTCACCCGCAAACAATGCCACGAGCTCGCGTGAGCCCGCAACCGATGCCTTCCCGTATGCTCGGTGAAGCGTTGTTCGCACCGTCGATGGCTTCGTACCCGTCTCCCTGGCAATTTCCGCCGGCGTTTTCCCTTTGAGCAGCAGTCGAACAAACTGCTCTTCTCGAGGCGACAGGGCAGGGGAAAACACCCCCGCATCGAATGGGTCGGACGTGCGAGGGGTATCCGAATTGTTGTCCCGTTTCTCCCTTAGCAATGTGCATACGAAGGCGGCAACAGCAATAGCGGACCCCATCGACAGTGATGCAATGACTGCGGCATCGCTTGCAAAGTATGCCACCTCGACAGCCGGAACAAGGCCAATGGGAACTGCTACAAGCACAGAACGGGCAAACACGTCGCCCTGCCCCCGACCAAAGGCGCGGGGACAGCAAAGCAGCGGGACCGCAGCCAATACGAGATAGACCAGCGGAATTAAAAGCACGAGGCCAATTGATGCGGCCGTTACAGAGGGCATCCCCCATGGCTCGGGAACGACTCTCCATGAAATTCGACAGCAAAACAGCAGGCAAGACAGGACAACTATTGTTTCTGCAAAAAGCGTGCTCTGCGATCGGCGGGTCCCCCTTTCGCCGTCCCGCGCCGCCCCCCGTATCAAAGGAGAGCCCGCCGTATCCCAAATTACATATGAGAGGAGCAACGACCCAGTGAAGCACAAGGCACACGAAACACGATGCAACAACCAGATTGGTGCAAACACGATTGGAATAGAATCTCCGCGAGCATAGAAGACCAAGTCGACCCATTCGGGAACCACCGCAATAGCAGCAAGGAAAACACCGAAGACGCCAAGGCGACCCGGCCGTCTTATTTCTCTCCCCTTGCGGAGCGCAACACCATGACCAAACGCCGCGAGGCATGCGCCAAGGATAACGAGCCAGGTCATTGCACCTGATGCCAAGCCGATTGAAGATGAAAACCGGTGATAAGGGGTAACCGCCATTACGACGAGCGCAATGGCGAAAGCAGATGTGGCAGAACAGCGGGAAAAGAGCATATGACCTCCATAGCGTGTCATTATATCGCTCGGGCTGCTCGTTTATCTCCACGCCCACACCAGCCAGCATCAACGATTCAGGCGAACTCCAATCCGAGCCAGATCACGGTTCAGCTTTTGTCCGCAGTCCCCGCATCAAAGCGGGATGCGGTTTCCTTTTGAGCGTCGATCTGGAAACTGTATCCCGTTCTGAGTCAATATTCTGGGACGCAGTTTCCGCAGCACACCCCATTCGGAAAGCGTGTCCCAGTATTTGGCCGCAAACTGGGGCGCGCTTTCCGGATGGGTCGAGACGAAGGCCAAGCCAGACAGGCAGCCTCGCATCCCGCCATCCTCGCCATCCGCCTGAGCGTGCTACACTAGCAGCATCTATGCCACCGCGAACGGCTCGGCCCCGCGCCCGCCGCTCGCAAACGAACTTTAAACGCACGAGGGTTGGCCATGCCGCTTTTCTCGCAACATACCGCCCGGTTCTCGCCGGACGTTCCCTTGGAGGGCACTAGCTCTCGCGAGCTGCTCAAGCGGTACCAGCCGCTCGAGACGCTTGCGACCGGCGGTTTTGGCTCCATCGAGATTTGCCGCGACACGCATCTGCGCCGTCGCGTGGCCATTAAGCGCATCCCCCTTATCAACGGCGCCGGCATGCCCGCCAGCGACATCATGGACGTGCTGCGCGAGGCGCATACCGCCGCCATGCTTCAACATCCCAATATCGTGCAGGTTATCGACTTTACGCACGACACCGCCTATGCCTACCTGGTCATGGAGTATGTCGACGGTATGTCGTTGGCCGAGTTTTTGCATCGCGTGGACGGCCACTCGCTCACCTTTGACGAGGCCGCGGCCATTGCCGACGCGCTGGGTCAGGCACTCACCTTTGCCCATGCAAACGGCGTGCTTCATCTGGACATAAAGCCCGCCAATGTACTTATCGACCATTCGGGCAATGTAAAGCTCACCGACTTTGGCATGGCGCGGCTGTCGTCTGCCGGCGGCTTTGGCGGATCGCGCGGCGGCACCATCGGTTACATGCCGCCCGAGCAGCTCGATATCGAGACCGGCACGGTCGACGAGCGCGCCGATGTCTTTGCCCTTGCCTGCGTGGTCTACGAGGGCCTGTGCGGCAGCGCTCCCTTTATGGCCGCCACGCCCGGCGACTCGCTCGGCCGCATCATCGGCGGTGCCACCTACCCCAGCGAGCTCATCCCGCACTTTCCCCCGGGAGCCGAGGCTGCGCTCATGAGCGCCCTCTCCCCCATGCCGCAAGACCGCCCCAACAGCATCGAGGCATTTTGCGACCAGCTGCTCGCCGGTCTGGGCAGCGTGCGCGAGGGCCGTCGCAGCCTGGAGCAAATGATTGGCGAGCTTTCGGATGACGAGCAGGAGCTCGACGATATCGAACCGTCGCACTACGGGGACGACGCCATCGAGGTCGACCCCGCACTCGGCTGGGCGGGCACGCGCTGGAGCCATGCGCGCGACTACACCATGCGCGCTATCTCGGCGCTAACGTGCGGCACCTTTAGCTTTTTGCTGATGCAAACGGCCGGGGTCGCGGCGCTTCCAGGCCTAGTCATTGCGGCCATCGCGATCGGAGCGGCGGCTGGCCTGGCCCCCCAGATTGGCTCGGCCATCTCGGCTGTGGGCTTTTTGGTGCTCATGGCCAACGCCACCATGCAGGCACAGGGCATCCTGTCGATGCTGCCCGTCGCGGTGATCTTTGCCGCCGCCATGTCCGGTTGGTGGATCGCCTGGGGTCGCACCGAGACTGCCGCGAGCGCCACGCTCACCTGTGCACTCGCGCTTGGCTGTCTGACCGGCAATACCTTCCTGGCAGCTGGGGTCGCCGCCGGCGTCGCGTCATTTTGGCTCGGCCCGGCAAGCGCCGCCGCGGCAACGGGCATGGGCGCGCTTTTTGCCCGTCTGGCCACGGTCGCGCTTTCAGCCGGAGGCGTGCTGGGGCTCGGTAACGTTGCCGCAGCGCTGGGAGACCCGCTCCTTTGGGCTGCCTTTGTGCTGGTCGCGGCAACTGCCGCAGCGTCATCCGCGCTGCTCAATGCCCATGCCAAGCGTGCCGATCAGAGCTCAAACCTTGCCGCAATCGCCGCAATCGCTGTCACCGGCATCGGCTGCGCAGCGGCGTCCTGTCTTGCACACCATATGGAAATTGCCGGCCTTGCAGCCGCGGTCATCGCCAAGGCGGCGGTTGCGGGAATCCTATCCTCTATAATCGTTGGGATATGCCTATATTTGCTCGGATACCAAAGAACCTATACGGAGAGTGATCTTTCGTGAACTTCCTGAACATCTTCGAGGACCACGTGGCCGGCATCTTCGGTGCCACCCGTGCCCCGTTCTCCTTTAAGAAGCTTGCCAAGCAGGCCGCTCGCGACATGGAGGATCAGACTCTGGTGATCAACGGCGTCAACACGGCGCCGGCACTCTATACCATCCTTATCGCCGCCGACGACGATCCCATGCTCGCCCCGTTCTACCCCGAGCTTTCGCGCGAGGTCCGCGAGTTTGTGAAGGCGCAGGCCGAAAAGCGCCGCTATGTCTTTGTCGGCGAGCCCCTCGTGCGTTTTATGATCGATCCGCAGCTACGCGCCGGCAAGTTCTCGGTCTTTGCCGAGAACGTCGATACCCCCACGCTCGGCCGCCTGTACGAAGAAGAGCGCGCCTATCAAAACGGCCTGGGCCAGAACAACTCCGCGGCAAGCCGTGCCGCCAGCGCCCCGCGCGCCGGCCAGCAGCAGTTTGCTGCCCCGCAGCAGCAGCGCCCCGCCGCCATGCCCCAGCAGCAGCCGACGCCTCGCGCCGCCGCTCCCGACCCGCTTGCCGTGGCAGACCCCTTCGCGCCTAGCGTCCCCGACCCCGCCGCAGCACCCATCCCGGTGCCGCAGACCGTCTCGCGCGACGCGCTTGCCGGCATGGGCGGAGCCGCCGCGACCGGTGCCGCCGTGGGCCTAGGCGCCGCAGCCGGCATCGCCTCCAACATGGCGAGCACTCGCGCCCCGCAGCGCCCGCTCGCCCAGCTCGTCGACGTCGTGAGCGGCGAGAGCCATAGCATCACCTCCGCACAGGTGACCATCGGTCGCGAGCGCTCAGTTTCCGACATTGCCCTGCGCGACCCCAACGTGTCGCGCCGCCACGCCCAGCTCACCTTTACGGGCTCGGATTGGTCGATCGAGGACCTCAATTCCACCAACGGCACGCTCGTCAACAACCGCCGCATTACGCGCTGCCCGCTGCGCAACGGCGATCTGCTGACGTTTGGCCTGAGCACCTTTGAATTTAGGGGATAGTCGCTTATGAACATCGATATCGTCCTTTTTGCAGGCCGCATCGTCCTGGTCGCCCTGCTCTATATCTTCCTGTTCGCCGTCATGAAGACCGGCGTGGGACTTGTGCGCGGACAGCGCCGCGACTCGGCCATTTGGACGATCGATGTGGACAAGGGTCCGCGCGGCATCCGCGGCATCCACGTAGACATGCTCGGCCCCGTCATCGTCGGCCGCTCGCCGTCTTCGGACATCTGCATCAACGAGCCGTTTGTCTCGGCCTCGCATGCGCGCTTTTCGCTGCAGGGCCCGGCGCTCATCATCGAGGACCTCAACTCGCTTAACGGCACGCTCGTCAACGGCCGCCAGCTCGTGGAGCCCGCGACGCTGCGTGAGGGCGACGAAGTCCAGATTGGCGACGTGGTCATGAAGGTGAACCGTCGATGATCGACGAGGAGAACAAGTCCGCAACCATGACCGAGGCACCGGCTGCCGCCGTAGCTGCACCGGCCCACGCCGCTCCGGCGGACTCCACACCCGTGGAGCCCGAGGACACCGTGTTCTCCCTGCCTCTTTCGCATGTAACGCATGATATTTCGGATCTCGCCGATAACGAGGACGAAGAGGATGCCGTAGCGGCGCCCATCGGCGCACATGCTGCGGAACAGCCCACAGCGCCCGAAGCAACCCCGGCGCCGGCTCACTTTGCAGAGCCCGTCGCCGCGGCAATCAACGAGAGCGCTGCGGTGTTTGCGGCACCCGAGCCCGCCGCGCCGGCGTTTCCCATAGCCCCGGCATCCGAGGTTGCGCCCGCGTCTACGCCGGCGCCCGAGGCGGGGACATCCCCCGAGGCGGGGACATCCCCCGAGGACGGCCCTGCACCCAAGACCCCGCAGCCTGCGCCCGCAAGCGAGTCCGATGCCGTGGCCGAGCCCGCCGCCCAGTCGCAAAACACGCCCGCGCCGTCGCACTTTGCGACGCCCGAGCCTATAGACGTCAGCCCGCAAGATGACGAGTCGACCGCCCGCGTGTCCGAGGAGCCCGACTCCCCGGACACCGGCGATTCCGAATCAAACGCCGAGACCGACACCGTCTCTCCCGGTGACACTGCCGAGATCGACGTTGCCGCCGTTGAGGCCAAGCTCAAAGACCCCGGCTCGACCATGAGCTTTGAACCCCTAACCGAGGAGCGCATCGAGACCGACTCGACCTATGATGCCGGCACCACCACGCAACTCATGTGGGGCGCCCGCTCCGACGTTGGCTGCGTGCGCCCGCACAATGAGGATTCCTACCTGGTGCAGTCGCCGCTCTTTTGCGTATGCGACGGCATGGGTGGTCACGCTGCCGGCGAGGTGGCCTCTTCTATCGCTGTCGAGACCATCGCCAAGACAGCTCCTCAGTCTGCCGACGCCGCACGCCTGGCGGCAGCCGTCGAGGCCGCCAACGCCGCCGTAATCGAGGCTGCCTTGAATGGCCTGGGCAAGCCCGGCATGGGCTGCACAGCCACTTGCGCCTATATCGAAAACGACACGCTCGCCATCGCCCACGTGGGTGACTCTCGCGCCTACCTGCTCCACGAGGGCACGCTCATCCGCGTGACCCGCGACCACTCCTACGTGGAGGAGCTCGTGGACGCCGGCGAGATCACGGCAGACGAGGCTCGCGTCCACCCCAACCGTTCGGTCATCACCCGCGCGCTGGGCTCGGACCCCGCTATGTATGCCGACCACTTCACTCTGCATATCGAGGAAGGCGACCGTCTGATCCTGTGCTCCGACGGCCTTTCGAGCATGATTCCCGATAGCGATATCGAGAACATCGCCACGCAGTCCTCAACCGCGCAAATCTGCGTCGACAACCTAGTGGACGCGGCGCTTGCCGCCGGCGGCCACGACAACGTGACCGTAGTAGTCGTTGACCTGGTTGACGATGGCGTTATGCGCGAGGCGCAGCGCGTGCGTCGCCGCAACATTACTATCGCCGCCATCCTGGCCCTCGTCTTTGTGCTGGCAGCTGGCATCTGGGCCTACACGGGTGTCACCGGCTCGTACTACCTGGGTACCTACCAGGGCAATGTCGCCGTCTGGCGCGGCCTGCCCGGCAAGCCGCTCGGACTCAAGCTCCACTGGCTCGAAAGCGAAACCAGCATCAAGCTATCCGACCTGCCCGAAGACACGCAAAACCGCCTCAAGGCGGGTATTCCGCAAACAAGTGTCGACGATGCGCAGGACACGATATCCAAGTACCGCCACCAGATCGACGAGGAGCAGACCCGCCAGGTGATCGACGCGCAAACGATTCGCGACAACACCAATCAGGGATCGACCTCCGAATCAGATTCCGAGAAAACCGCCGAACAGTCCGCCGAGGCCGAAGCCTCCGATAAGAATTAGAAAGGGAGTGCCGCTTATGAGTCGCCGCAACACCGAGCTGCTCTTGCTCATCGCCTCGGCGTTCCCCGTCATCCTGCTGTATGCGATGTACGTGCTCACCGCGGGCGCTGCCATCTCCTTTGAGACGCTCGCCGTACCGATCGGCCTCTTTGCCGCCTTTGCCGCGGCCCACATTGCCGTGCGAATCTTGGCGCCCGGTGCCGACCCCGCCATCCTACCCATCGTATTTATACTTTCGGGCATCGGTATCACGTTCGTGACGCGTCTCGCCCCCGCTCTCGCGATCTCACAGCTCATCATCCTGTTTGTCTCGGTGGCGCTCATGGTGGGAACGCTCGCACTGGTCAAAAACCTCGACGTGGTCATGCGCTACAAGTACACCTTTGGCATTATCGGCATCATCCTGCTGATGCTGCCCATCTTTATCGGCACCACGATCTCGGGCTCCAAGCTCTGGATTCGCATCGCGGGCTTTACCATCCAGCCCGGCGAGTTCGCCAAGGTCTTTATCGTCCTGTTCCTGGCCGGGTACCTGGCCGAGAACCGCGAGCTGCTCTCCATCTCCAACCGCAAGATCCTGGGCTTTAAGATCCCTCGCCTGCGACTGCTGCTGCCGCTGTTTGCCGTGTGGGGTGTGTGCCTGCTCGTCGTCGTCTTCGAACGCGATCTGGGTTCGGCCGTGCTGTTCTACACCATCTTCTTGCTGATGCTCTACGTTGCCACGGGGCGCTTTTCGTATGTCGTTATCGGCCTTGCGCTGCTGGCCGTTGGAGCCGTGGGCGCCTACAAGTTCCTGTCTCACGTTCAGGTGCGTTTCCAGGTTTGGCTCGATCCGTTTAAGGACGCCCAGGGCCAGGGCTACCAGATCGTCCAGTCGCTCTTCTCGCTTGCCGATGGCGGTCTGGTCGGTGTTGGCATCGGCAACGGCATGGCCAACAACATCCCTGTCGTCGAGTCCGACTTTATCTTCTCGGCTATCGGCGAGGAGATGGGCCTTTTGGGCGGCGGCGCCGTGCTCATCCTGTTTATGCTCTTTGCCGTTCGCGGCCTGACCACGGCTGCCCGCGCAAAGTCCGACCTCGCCGCCTTTAGTGCCACGGGCCTTACGGCAGCCATCAGCTTCCAGGCCTTTTTGATCGTGGGCGGCGTCACCCGCCTGATCCCGCTGACCGGCGTCACTCTGCCCTTTATGAGCCAGGGCGGCTCCTCGCTGCTGGCGAGCTTTATCATCGTCGCGCTCCTGCTGCGCGCCGGTGACGAGGCGACCGGACGCGAGGCCGAGCTTACCGGCACCGGCACCATGGCCGCCATCACCGATGATCAGGTCGCATCTGCCGCCGCCCCGACGGGCACGCGCTTTGCCACCTCGTCTTCCTACGGCAGCGGCAGCCATTCCGTCGGCTCGCGCATGCGACGTCGCCTGCTCGACACGCCTGAATCCGGTGTGCTCGGCCGCGTTGCGCTCGCCAACCGTCTAACCCGCGCGGTGCTCGCCTTTACGGCGCTGTTCGCCATCCTTATCGGGAACCTCACCTATGTCCAGGTCATTAAGGCCAAGGACTATCAGGACATGCCGACCAACAACCACACCATCGCCCGCTCCAAGTACATCCAGCGCGGCTCCATCATCACGTCCGACGGCGTGACGCTGGCCGAGTCGCTGCAGCAGGAGGACGGCACCTACGTACGCTCCTACCCCAACGGTAACCTGGCAGCGCACGTGGTTGGCTACGTGAGCCAGCAGTATGGCACCACCGCCATCGAGAGCGTCATGAACGACACGCTCACCGGTTCTAAGGACTACTCTAGCTGGAACAACGCCATCGCGTCGCTCGCGGGCCAGACCCAGCCGGGCAACACCGCCAAGCTCACCATCGACTCGCGTATCCAGACGGCGGCCGAGCAGGCACTCAAGGGCTTTAAGGGCGCTGTAGTGGTCATCGACCCGCGTACCGGCGCGGTGCTCGCATGTGCCAGCTCGCCCACCTACGACAACACCAACATCGATGCCCTGCTGCAGACGGGCGGCGGCGAGGACGGCTCCATGTACAATCGCGCCATGGACGCGCTGTACACGCCGGGCTCCACGTTTAAGGTCGTTACGCTTTCCGCGGCACTCGAGACCGGTACCGCCAGCCTTACCAGCACCTACCAGGCGCCCGGCTCCATGGACATCGGCAACGCACCGGTCACCAACTATGCCAACGAGAGCTACGGCACCATCAGCCTACAGCAGGCCTTTGCCGTGTCCTCCAACGTCGTCTTCGGCCAGGTGGCAAACGAAGTTGGCGCAAACACGCTCGTGCAGTTTGCCAACGCCTTTGGCTACGGCCAAAAGCTCGGCCAGGACCTGACCTCCGCGGCCTCCATCATGGCCGACCCGTCGCTCATGACCGAGTGGGAGACCGCCTGGGCCGGCGCCGGCCAGCCTGTCGGCATGGACCACACGCCCGGCCCGCAGACCACCGTCATGCAAAACGCCGTGATTGCCGCCGCCATCGCTAACAGCGGCGTAGTCATGGACCCGTACTTTGTAGCCCAGGTACTCGCCCCGGACGGAACCGTGGTCAAGACCACGCAGTCCCGCTCGCTGGGTCAGGCCGTCAGCTCCGCCACGGCCGACCAGGTCAAGCAGGCCATGCTTGCCGTCGTCCAGTCCGGCACCGGCACCGATGCCCAAATCCCCGGCGTCAAGGTCGCCGGCAAGACCGGCTCGGCCGAAATCGGCGGCACCAACGTCAACTCGATGTTCGTTGGCTTTGCACCTTACGATTCACCCACGGTCGCTATCTCGGTGGCCTTAGAGGATTACGACAAGCATGACGTCAAGGCCGCCAAGATCGCCGGCATCGTCCTGACCGCGGCGCTTGCCGCACAGGGAGCGTGATGCCCATGATCGAATCGGACACCCGAGGCGCGCCGCGGCCGAAGAGTTAGCGGCAACGCGCCACACGGCCCCAGCGGCCACATCGTAGGTACTACACACATCGTTGAGCGAATAGTTATGTTAGGAGCAGGAATGGAACAGAGGGTCCTCGGGGGAAGATACCTCCTCAAGGATAAGGTGGGAACAGGCGGCATGGCGACCGTCTACCGTGCACAGGACCAGGTCCTCGACCGCACGGTAGCCGTCAAGATCATGCTGCCGCAGTATGCCGGTGACGCAACCTTCGCCGCGCGCTTTAAGCAGGAGGCCCAGGCAGCAGCCGGTCTCTCCTCCCCCTATATCGTGGGCGTCTACGATTGGGGCAAGGACGGCGACACCTATTACATCGTCATGGAGTACCTGCGCGGCACTGACCTTAAGAGCGGCATCAAGAGCCACGGCGCCCTCGACCCCAAGAAGGTCGCCCAGATCGGATCGCAGATCAGCTCTGCACTCTCGGTCGCCCACAAGCACGAGATCATCCACCGCGACATTAAGCCGCAGAACATCATGGTGCTGCCCGACGGCAACATCAAGGTCATGGACTTTGGCATCGCGCGCGCCAAGAACAGCCACCTCACGCAAGACAACAACGTGCTGGGAACTGCCCACTACGTCAGCCCCGAGCAGACCCGCGGTCAGGACCTCGGCCCCACCTCGGATATCTACTCGCTGGGCGTCGTGATGTACGAGTGCGCCACCGGCCGCGTTCCCTTTGACGGTGACGACGCTATCTCGGTCGCACTCAAGCAGGTCAACGAGCTGCCTATTCCGCCAAGCCAGATCAACTCCGGTGTCGACGCCGACCTTGAGCGCATCATCCTCAAGTGCATGGAGAAGGACCCGGCAAACCGCTTCCAGACCGCCGACGAGCTGCGTCAGGTGCTCAACAGCTACCTGTCGGGCCGTGCCGTCAACATCTCGGAGCCCACGCGCATCATCGGTGCCCCCGGTGAGCTGGGCGCCACCAAGACTCGCGAGCTTTCCGATCAGACGCGCGCCATGGTGCGTCCCGTCTCGGGCGTGAGCGGCCAGAATACCGCCCGTAGCTCGGTTTCGGGCTCCACCGGCTCCTACGAGGTCGAAAAGCCCAAATCCAACAAGAACAAGATCATCGCCGCCGTGGTGGCAGCTGTTGCCGTCATCGGCATCGTGGTGGCCTTTGCCACAGGACTCTTTGGCGGCGAGCAGGTCCCCGTGCCCGACGTGCTGGGCAAGGACCAGCAGACTGCCGTCGAGCTGATCAAGGAAGCCGGCCTCGAGGTCGGCACCATCGACCAAAGCTACAACGACGATGTCGACGAGGGCAAGATCGCCGAGCAGACGCCCAACGGCAACACCAAGAAGGCCAAGGGCACTAAGGTGAACCTGGTAATCTCCAAGGGCCCCAAGCCCTCCGAGAAGGTCGAGGTTCCCCGGCTGGTCGGCCTGACCAAGGACCAGGCAGAAGCCGCGCTGGCAAGCGTTGGCCTGAAGGGCAACGCCTCCGAGGAGGCCAACGAGGCCGATGAGGGCCAGGTCTTTGAGCAGGGCACCGACGCCGGTAAGGAAGTCGAGAAGGGCACGACCATCTCGTACAAGGTCTCGAGCGGCCCGGATACCACGTCCGTCCCCGACCTGACCGACATGACCGAGGCCCAGGCGCGCAACGCCCTCGATATGGCAGGCTTTGGCGTCGACGTGAGCTACCAGGAGAACGACTCGGTTACCGAGGGCACCGTGATCAGCTGGAACCCCAGCGGTAAGCAGAAGCCCGGCGCCACGATTACCGTCGTCATTGCCAAGAAGTCCGGCAAGGCCAGCGTTCCGGGTAACCTGTACGGCAAGAGCATCTCCGCCGCCGTCACCGCGCTCAACAACGCCGGGTTCTACAACATCGCGTTCTGCGACCAGAACGGCAACCCCGTGAGCGGCAACGAAAACGCCACCGTTACGGGCGTCTCCCCCACCGGCAAGCAGTCCACCGACAGCACGATTACGCTGACGGTCGCACTTTCTGGTTCGGGTTCGGGCTCTGGCTCGGGCACGGGCGACGATTCCGGTACGACCAACTAGTCGCCACCCCACCGCTCATCACGGCTCTCGCCGCAAACATATTCGCTCACAGGCGCCCGCTTGCTTCCCCAGCAAGCGGGCGCTTCGTTTTTGACATGACATGAACCAGAAGAGCCCGGTACCGTGACGGTGTACCGGGCTCGATCAATCTCTGGTGTCCCCGGGCGGATTCGAAAACTCCCCCCCGCGGGGAAAATGGTGACGCGGGTGTCGACGGCTCGAACCCTGCCCTTAGACCAGAAGAGCCCGGCACCGTAGCGGTACCGGGCTCGGCAAATCTCTGGTGCCCCCGGGCGGATTCGAAAACTCCCCCCGCGGGGAAATTGGTGACGCGGGTGTCGACGGTCCTAATCCGTCGGCAGCTCCCACAAACCAGAAACGGCGCCGCTCTCGCGACGCCGTTATAATCTTCTGGTGCCCCCGGGCGGATTCGAACCGTCGACACCCGCTTTAGGAGAGCGGTGCTCTATCCCCTGAGCTACGGAGGCATGTTGTACTAGTGTAGCAGATTTACACGTTGTGATGCAGCGTGTAGCCACTCTTCGAAGTTGCGGTGGAACAGCCCTCCGGAAAGTGCGTCCCACTATCCAGGCAAATTCTGGGTCAGACTTTCCCCATGAGACCTCGCTGGGAAACTGTGACCCAGAATTTCGGCTCGAAACGGGACACGGTTTCCCAAACGACCCCGTTCCGGAAACTACATCCCGGAATCGACGCTCGAACTGGGATGCACTTTCCCGATCGAGCCACATGGGAGACTGCGTCCCACTTTGAGGGGGCGCTCTTTAATGACTAGTTGCCTTTGTGGAAGAGGTTTTTGATAACGGAGGGGATGCTCTTGGCGCCCTTGGCCGTCACATCGATAAAGTCAGGCGAACGCACGAGCTTATCCTCGTCAACGTACTTGCGGACCGCACGAAGCGTCTCTTTGTCATCGCGCGTCGAAAACGTAAAGTGACCGTTGTCCTTGGTGAAGATAGCAAAACGCGTAATCTTCTTGGTGCCGCGCAAAACCTCGGCGGCAATATAGTCGACCTCGTCCCACGGGATCTGAATAAAATCCTCGGGATTGCGCTCGTTATAGTACTCAAACGCCTTATTGCCCACCATTACGTTACCGTGACTGGTAAGCCCCATCAGGCAGGTTGCCGGCGTTGCCAGATCGACCGTGCTGTTCTGAGATTGCGCCATGCGCGCCTCGCCCTCCAAATAAAACAATCGGACCGCATCCAGTGTACCCACCGGGTGCGGTCCGTTTCAATGGCTCAAAAGCCCTTGCCTAGCAATTCTCGGTCTTAAGCCGAAACGTGCTTACATGAAGCCGCAGACGCGACCGATGATGCCGATGGCGAAGAGAGCCAGGATGATGACGATCGGGCTGACCTTCTTCTTGAGGAGCTTGCAGACCAGCAGGGTCAGGCACACGGCGGCAAGGCCGGGGATGAGCTGATCGAGGTTAGCCTGAAGCGTGGTGACCTTCACCTGATCAAGGGCGTTAGCACCGATGGAGTTATACATCGTCAGTGCTTCCTTGACACCCTCAGAACCGGAGGGCAGATTAGCCCAGTCGATAAAGGCGCCAGCAGACTGCGTGACCTTGGAGACGACCGGGGTGAAGGAGATGGACACCCAGCGCTCGACCAGGGCGCCGATGATGAACATACCCAGGATGGAAGCGCCCTCGGTGACCTTGCCCATCAGACCGCCGGAGAGGTCCTTGGCGATGGAGGAGCCGACCTTGTAGCCAAACTCCTGCGTGTACCACAGGAAGGCGTAACGGATGATGTTCCACGCGAAGAAGAACAGCAGCGGACCGGCGATGCTGCCGGACAGGGCCAGGGAAGCGCCCAGAGCACCCAGAATCGGGCGAAGGGTGAACCAGAAGGCGGGGTCGCCGACGCCGGCGAGCGGGCCCATCATACCGACCTTGACGCCCTGAATGGCGACGTCGTCAATCGGAGCACCGTTGGCGCGCTCCTCCTCGAGAGCGAGGGTAACGCCAATGACGGGGGCGGAAACATAGGGGTGGGTGTTATAGAACTCCAGGTGGCGCTTAAGAGCGGCAATCTGGTCATCCTTGCTGGTGTAGAGCTTCTTGATCGCAGGGATCATTGCGAAGCACCAGCCGCCGTTCTGCATACGCTCGTAGTTCCACGAGCCCTGAAGGAACTGATGACGGAAGCAAACCTTCTTACGGTCAGCCTTGGTGAGCTGAATCTTGTTCTCTGCCATATGTATCACTCCCCTCCTACTCGTAATCGTTCAGAATGTCGCCGAGCGGGTCACCGGAGCCACCGCCCATGCCGCCACCCTGCTTGGCCAGATCCTTAAGGCCAAGGTAGATGAGGGCAAGGGAGATGCCGATGAGGCCAAGGGCGATCAGCGTGAGCTGAGGGATGGCAGCAAGGACAAAGCCGAGGATGAAGAACGGCCAGGTCTCCTTGGTGGCCATCATGTTGATGACCATGGCGTAACCGACGGAAGCGACCATGCCGCCGCCGACAGCCATGCCGCCGGACAGCCAATCGGGCATAGCGTTAAGCGCGTTGGTAACGGCCTCGGCCGGGATGATGCACAGAAGTACTGCCGGGATGGCGATACGAACACCCTGCATGAGGATGCCGGCGTACTGCCAACGCTCGATGCCGGCGAAGTCGCCCTTCTCGGCGCAGGCGTCCATGCCGTGAACCATAGCGGTAGCCAGGGTACGGCAGATCATGGTCAGGAACAGACCAGCGACCGACAGCGGGACGGCGACGGCGATGGCGGCGGTAACGGCCTTGGCCGAATCGGTGGCGCCACCGTTGAGGGCGAGCACCATGATGATCGAAGAAGCGACCGAGGCCAGAGCGGCGTCAGGCGCGACGGCGGCGCCGACGTTAGCCCAGCCAAGGGCCATCATCTGGAGCGAACCGCCCAGGAGGATGCCCTCCTGAAGGTGACCGGTTACGAGACCGATAAGCGTGCATGCCACGAGCGGCTGATGGAACTGGAACTCATCCAGAATGCCTTCCATACCGGCAAGCAACGCGACAATCGCAACAAGCAGAATAGTGATTGCAGACATGTATCGGACCCTCCTTTACTATGCTTGAGCGGCCAGTTCGGCCTTAGCTTTCTTCAACATGGCGTCGAGATCCTCGGAGGAATCCGAAGGAACCTTGCGGACCTCGAACTTGACGCCCTTGGCCTTGAGAGCCTCGATGGTCTTGACATCGTCATCGCCCATAGCGACAGCGTTGGTGACGACGACCTTGCCCTTGGAGTGGGCCATGGAACCGATGTTGGCTTCCTTGATGTCGACGCCGGCCTCGATGGCCCTGAGCAGATCCTGCGGGTTCTCGAACAGCAGCATCGCCTTGGTGTCGCCAAAGCGCGTGTCCTTGACGACCTCGGCCATCTTCTTGATAGGCACGACGTTGGCGTGGACTCCCGGAGGGGCAGCCTGCTCGATCATGGTCTTGCGGAGCTCGTCGTGAGCAACGCCGTCGGAGACCACGATGATGCGGTTGGGGTTGATCTGCTTGGTCCACGTGGTGGCCACCTGACCATGCAGCAGACGCGTGTCGATACGGACGTGGGCGATCTTGATGTGCCCGTCGCCGATCACCGTTCCCGGAGGAATGGCACCCGCAGGAGCAGCGGCGGCCGCAGCCGGCTTCTTCTCCTCGGGCTCCAGAGACTCGGGCTTGACGCGCACGCCGGCCTTAGCCTCAGTCACGAGATGTTTTGCGATCGCATGTGCAGTGTTCTTTGCGTCAAAGCGCTGCGAATATGCCTCGATGAGCATAGGCAGGTTGACACCGGTGACGATAGCCCAGGAATCATGGCCCTCGATGAGACCGCTGATCTGGTTGAAGGGCGTGCCGCCCCACAGATCAACGAGGAAGAGCACCTGCTCCTGGTCCTCGAAGGAAGCGATTGCTTCCTCGACCTTGGCACGGAAGTCGTCGGGGCCCATGCTCGGCTCGAGCGAGACCACGGCTACAGACGGCTGATCGCCAAAGACCATCGAGCCCGTCTGCTTGATTCCAGCCGCCAAGTCACCATGGCTAGCAAGAACAATACTTACCATCACATAACCTCCTTTTTGTCTACGTAATTCCTACACGACAGTTATGGAGTATAGCTGCAAATACAGCAGAATTGTTTGAAAAACTGCAAAAGGTAGCATTATTTGTTTAAACGTCTTGTTTTGTTACAAGCTGATTACATTCCAGTATTTTGGCTGATTTGCTGCTGAGGATTGATAGCTGATCTATTTACATGACCGAATTGAGCACGCTGTTCATTATTGCCGGTTTTAAACAGACACAAATGTGCTCGGGTTGAGGCTATTTCGTTTAAACAGATGGTGCTTGACTAATGGTAAGGAATATGCTCTAGGAAAGTAGTCGTTGGGGACGTTTCTAAATGACTAGTCATTGGGTGTTCCTATAGTTTTGTCAACCGTCGGGGCTACTCCCGGTAGGGCACCCGGTCGCGCATCACGGCGTATATCGCCCTGAGCCGCTTCCTCGCGACGGCCTTGAGCGCCCGCCCGTGCCCCATGCCCCGCGCCCTGCAGGCCCGGTAGTACTCGCCGTAGCGCCCCGAGGACCTCACCAGGCTGTTGCACGAGAAGATCAGCAGGGACTTGAGCCTCGCGTCGCCGCGCCTGGACGCCCTGACCGACCTCACCGACGTTCCGGAGCTCCTCACCCTCGGGGCTATGCCGCAGTACGAGGCCAGGTGGTCGTGGTCCGGGAACCTCCCGATGTCGACCGACACCGCGAGCTGCGCCGCGGTCCTCGGGCCGATGCCGGGCACGGTGAGCAGGCACGCGTAGGTCTCGTCGCCCTCGAGCAGCGCCGCCGTCTCGGCCTCGAGGGCCCCGGCCTCGTCGAGGGCCTCCGATATCCGGGCGGCCAGGAACCTGACCTGCCTGTTCTCGGCCTCGACGAGCGCCGGCGGGGGCGCGGTGGAGGCGGCCGCGGCCTCCCCGGCGGCCTCGGCCCGCGGGCCCCCGGCCCCGGAGCGGGCGATCCCCCACGCCCCGCCGAACCCGGCGAGCAGCTCCAGCCACCGCCGGTCCGACAGGTCGACCGCGGCCTCGAGGGCCGGGCAGGACTCGAGCAGCACCGCGCGCAGGCGGTTCTTGTCCCTGGTCGCGCAGGCGACGACGTGGTCGCGCTGCGACGAGAGGGCGCGGGCGGCCTCGAGGGCCTCGCCGCGGCCCGGGACCCCCGACAGGGAGTCCGGCACGCCCAGGGCGGTCCGCGCGATCACCGCGGCGTCGCGCTCGTCGGTCTTGGCCTCGCCGGCGAACAGGCCCGCGGCGCGGCTGGCGGCGAGCCCGGGCAGGTGGGCGACCCCGAGCCCCGCGGCGCGGGCCCGCCTCACGGCGAGGGACCCTATGTTGCGGAACTGGTCGACGACGACGAGCGTGCCGGCGGGCGCGGAGGCGAACAGCGCGTCGAGCTCGGCCTCCCTGTTGCGGACGGGGGCGCTGGCCAGCACCCCCCCCGTCGCGGTCGACCAGGCAGGCCCAGTGCGATGACTTGCCGACGTCCAGGCCGAGCACGGCCGCGGGTCTGGTGGATGTCGCTTTCACGGTGGTATCCTTCCGGTAGTCGTTCGACCGGATGGCCTCCCCCTCGGCACTCACATTACCAGCCGCGGCGCCTGCCCGGCACTTTCCTATCAGCCGTCGGGGGCGGCGCGTCCCGCGCCGGCAGCACCCAACGGGCCCTCTCGGGGGCAGGGACGTTCGGCCGTGCGCGGGCGCCCGGTCGGCGGCCCGTTCTGGGCGCGCCTCAATCGTAGCCCGAGACGGTCCCGGGCTGACAATTTCGACTGTAATGGACGTTCTTTTACGACTAGTCGTTTAAGAACGTCCCCAATGTCTAAGTTAGGCGATATGGAGGGGGTTGGCGGCGTCGACGGCATCGGGGGCGTCGGAGAGGTCGCCAGGAGCAGTGTCTGCCGGGTCCTCGTCGGGGGTCTCGATCTGCTTGATCATGACCTCCTGGCCCTGCAACAGGTATGTCTCGCCGCTGCCGCAATGGGGGCAGGTCTTGCCGTGCTCGACCGTCGCGTAGTCGCAGCCGCACGCCTCGCAATGCGTCACGGCCTCGACGGGCTCCACGATAAGCTCCGCGCCCTGCGTGATAGGCTTTTTATCCGCCGCCCAGCGCCAAGCGTCGAGCAACAAGTCGGGAACGACGCCCGAGACCTCGCCCAGCAGCAACGTCACGCTCGAAACGCGACGCACGCCATTGGCGCGAGCCACATTCTCAACATCACGAATGATGTGATAGACGATTCCGAGCTCGTGCATTTTTCCCCCGCCGTTCTAACGAACGGCGGTCGGCTTGACGCTGCGCGAGCCCCAGACGGGCG